>JAMOAF010000661.1 GCA_023621895.1 Planctomycetota bacterium | reverse complement strand
CTTCGGCTCTCCTGCGGCAGGCCCCCAATCTCTCTTGCCCCGCCAGCCAGTTCCGCCAATAATCTCACCCGCAAGAGCAAGGAGGTTCGATGGAAGCGCGGCCTGAATTTCCCAGCGGCTGGGAGGAAGATCAGGGCGACCGGCTCTTTTCAGCCGGCGAAGCCCCCAAAGCGGCGCCGGTCCGGCTGCCGGTGATCGTGGGTTTATTGGCCCTGGCCCTGATTCCGAGAGCCTGGGCGGCGACACTGCACGACATCCTCTGCCCCGACGCGGTCACTTACCTCTCGTTGACCGAGAAACTCGAGGCGGGCGATGGCCCGGCGGCTTTTCACCGCGAGGGGGTCAACATCTATCCGCTCATCCTGTTGGCCCTGAAGCACGCTCCGCTCGACTGGCTTGCGGCGGCCAAGTGGTGGAGCGTGGCCATGGCCACGCTCGCGGTGCTGCCGATTTACGGCTGGATACGCCGCCAGTTCAACCCGGTCCTGGCGATCCTGGGCGGCGTGCTCTACGCGTTGCATCCGGCGATGGTGCACGACAGCCCCCTGATCGTCCGCGATCCGACGTTCTGGCTCCTGTTCGCCTTGGGGCTTTATTCGTCGTGGCGGGCGGTCGCCGAGATTCGCCGGCGGTGGTTTCTCGTGTTCGCGCTGGTGTTCATGCTGGCGATCCATTTGCGCAGCGAGGGTTGGTTTCTGCTGCCGGTTTTTGTGCCCTGGGCCGTGGCGCGGTTGCGGCTGGCGGGCGGCCGGAGGCGGATTTTGTTAGCTGGGACGCTGTTTGCCGCCGCCCTGGGCCCGGCCCTCGGTTGGCTGGCCAACGAGGCGGTGTTTGCCAGTTCCAAGAGTGCTCCCGAAGGCGACAAGCGGCATGTCGAGCGATTGCAGAAGCTGCTTGATGGGCCAGAGGAGAGTTCCGAAAGCAGTCTTCTGGTCGCGACTCGGCGGCTCGCCGTCCGCTATGTGAAAGCGATCGGCTACTTGCACGGCCTGTTGGCGATTGCCGGACTGCTTTACTGGAAGCCGAGGGCGCTCGGTGCGTCGAAAGGGCCGCTGATCCTGTTTTGCCTGCTCTCGGCCGGGGCGATCTGGGTGGCTTGCTGCTTCGTCGAAATGGACCGCCGCTACGCCTACCCGACCGTGATTGCCAGCCTCCCGGCGATGGGGGCCGGTCTGTGTCTGGCCGCGAGTCGCTGCTCAGCAGCCGCCAATCGGCGCAGAAGCGTTCACCGGCGCGACTTCGCGTTCTGGCTGTTGTGCCTGCTGGCCGGCAGCGGGCTGTTGCTCTCGGCGCAGATCGTCATCAGCCCGCGGCCGCTGCTCTACGATCAAGCGGCGATTGGCCGCTGGATTCGCCAGCGGCTCGGTCCCGGCCGCTTGATCGCGGCGAGCATCCCCGAAACCCGCCTTGTGGGATACTACAGCGGCGGCGCAACGTCGTTTTTCACGGGACCGGAACTGCTTCGGGGAGCAGAAGGCGGATCGAACCGCTCGGCCAGGCCGGTCCCCGACGTCGTGCTCATCTGGATTGACTGGCGCAATCCCGGGGGGCGCAAGCGGTTCGAACGGGCAATTCAGGTCGCCGCCGATTCGGGCTACCGCGAGGTCGCCGTGGAGAATCTGCCCGAGGAGTGCCGGGAGATGATTGTTCTGATTCGCAAGCGCGGCTGCTCCGTCCCGGAGCGTTAGCCGTCTTGCTCCTGGCTGCCAAGCTCCCCTGACTCCTGGTTCCCAAGCTCCAGCCACTCCTGGTTCCCAAGCTCCAGCCACTCCTGGTTCCCAAGCTCCAGCTTGGGAACCTCAGTCCCGCCCCCCGCGCCCCGCTGGCCCGGATTATTCATGAGCCGGCGATTTTTCGATGTGCCGCGCTCGCCGTTGTAGCCCGACGCGTAAGCGAGGCCAACTCAGGTCAGCCAGCCTCGCTTACGCATCGGGTTTTGTCCTCGCTTACGCGTCGGGTTATGGCCTCGCTTACGTGTCGGGTTATGGCCTCGCTTACGCGTCGGGTTATGGCTTCGCTTACGTGTCGGGTTATGGCCTCGCTTACGCGTCGGGTTATGATCGGCTCATGAATAATCTGGGCTCGCCGCCCGGGCAAGAAACGGCAAGGCCCCTCGGGCGTGCCGTGGCGCGCCCGAGGGGCCCGATGTCAATCGCAATCAGCGACCGCGGATGCTTGATCAGCCGCGAGCGCGGAGCACGAGGAATCGTGCGCCGGCGCCGTCACGGACCAGCAGCAGGATTCCCTTTTCCAGCTCCTGGTCCTTGAGGGCCTCGCGGAATTCGTTGACCGAGTTGACCGCTTTACGGTTCACTTCGGCGATCACCAGGCCAGGCCGCAGTCCGGCCAGGTCGGCGATGCTCCCCGGCTCAACGTTGGTGATCACCACGCCCCGGTCGGCTTTAACGCCGAGTTGCTCCGCCACGTCGGCCGTCAGGTCCTCGACGGCCAGCCCGAGCTTATCGAACTGTGATTGCTGGGGGGTGGTTGACTCCGACTTCGAGTTGCGGGAGAGTCCGTATTCCTGCGGCATCTCCAGGCACGTCACGTCGATCGAGAGTGGTTTTCCGTCGCGGATGATCGAGAGCTTCTGTTTCTGGCCGACTTTGGCCTTTTCGACGAGTCCTTGGAGCTCGGCGGGGTTTGAAACCGCCGTGCCTTCGAAGGAGACGATCACGTCGCCGGCCTTCAGTCCGGCTTTCGCGGCCGGGGTGCCCTCTTGAACATTGGCCACGAGGACTCCCTTGTTGGTCTCGACGTTGAACTGCTCGGCGAGTTGATGGGTCACCGGCTGGATCGCCACGCCCAGGTAGGCTCGGCGGACCACGCCATGGTCGATCAACTCACGGCTGACCCAGTTGGCCAGGTTCACCGGGACGGCGAAGCCGACACCTTGATAACCGCCACTTTGGGAAGAGATGGCCGTGTTGATGCCGATCACCTCGCCATCGAGGTTGACCAGCGGACCCCCGCTATTGCCCGGATTGATGGCGGCGTCGGTCTGGATGAAGTTTTCTCGGTCGGTAATCCCGATGCCGCGCCCCTTGGCGCTGACGATTCCCGCGGTGACCGTGCCTTCCAGGCCGAACGGTTGCCCGAGGGCCAGAACCCAATCGCCGACGGCCACTTCATCGCTATCGCCGAGCCGAGCGGCCTTCAGGTCCTTGGCGCCTTGGATGCGAATCACGGCAATGTCGGTTTTCGGATCGGATTTGACGTCCGTGGCGGTGAACTCTCGCCCGTCGAGCAGGCGAACCGTAATCTCGCCGCCGCCTTCGACAACGTGCCGGTTCGTAAGAATCACGCCCGAGGGATCGATGATCACCCCGGAGCCGATGCCCGCGGCACGTCCTTGCGGGCCTGGAAACGACGGCACTTCTTCGAAGAATCGCCGCAATTCGGGATTGTTGGGCATCAGGTCGCCGAACGGGCTCGGCCACATCTCGCCGCCGAACTGGCGCAACTCCGCCCGCGGCGAGCTTTCCGCCACTTTCGGGATGTTCTTGATCATCACGACGGCGGGCAAAACCTCGTCGGCCGCCGCGCGAAACGCCGTCGAAAGCTGCTTGGCATATCCGTGCGCCACTGTCGGTGGCTTGTCTCCGCGCGGATTGTCTTGTGCGATCGCCCAGGCGCCAAGCGCCGCGACGGCGAGAGCCAAGGCCACCCCATAGAACCAAAACTGACTTCTTGTTCGCATTGTTCGCACCTCGTGCAAGTTACGTGTTGTAAACGGATCGGCGGAAGACCGACCCGACCATGTTGCCAAGTGGCCAATGGACGCGCTTGCGCGGAATCGCCCGAAACGCTCGTTTTTGCCGGCACGCTCGCAGCGGCCGCATTCTTGCGACTGGGACTCCAAATCCGATCAATCGGGTCGCCGTGAACCTCGCGTCCGATGAACCGGGTCACTAGGAGCAATGTTGCCGCCAAGGGGGCTCGTGTTGCGGCAGTTTTCGTAACACGTGCTCGCCGGCGAGATTTCCCTGATAGGTGCCGTGACGGGACCGTCATGCAGACCGAGCAGGCGCGAGCCCCCCTCTGGCGTGCCGTCCGCGACCGCCGCAAGGAGGCAGGAAGACCCCCTATGCCAAATCCAGGAAATCTCTGGTGCGCCAAGCTCATTTTCCATTTTTCAGTCCAGGCGATTTGTGTTAGACTTCGCGTTGGCAAACAGGACGGGGGCGCGGCGAGAGATGATAACAAACGTCGCGGACCAGGCTCGTAGTTTTCCCATGGACGCGAGCGCGACGTCTTTCGCGACAGCCCTCCCGCGAACGGAGCGTGTCCATGTACCTGGCCATCTTGTCAGAAGTCGATTGGAGCGGTCTGGATCAGGCGACCGCGGACCGCCAGAATGAAAGGGCGGGGCAGAAGGCGAGGATTCTTGCGGCTCTTGGCGTCAGCGGCAGTCAGTTGCCACGGGTCGACGACGAAATGGTTCGTCGCTATTATCGCTATCTGTCAAAACACCTCGTGATCCCCTTCGAAGCTTGCTACCCGGGGCCGGTCAATCCGGATGAGGAATCCCTTCACCGCTGCACCGTTGTGGAACTGCTCGATCCGGCAGAACACGCGGACCTCGGTTTTTCCGGCCTGCATTGCAGGGTCCGCAGGCAGACCCTCGAAGTAATCCTGCCGCTGATCGACTTGCAGGTTCCCGAGGCTCATCCCAGTTTTCAGAAGATCGAGGATTTTTGGTACTGGTTCTGGAACTGGCGCTGAGAGTAGTTGCTTCCCCTCATTTCCACAACCCGCGGTCCAGCAGCCGGTAGTTCACCGCCTCGGTCAGATGCTCCAGTTCGATCTGGTCGCTCTCGGCCATGTCGGCGATCGTGCGGGCGACGCGGAGAACCTTGTCGTGGGCACGAGCCGAGAGGCCCAGCTCCGTGACCGACGCGCGGAGCAGGTCGCTGCACTCGGCATTGAGCCGGCAGAACTGGCGGGTCTGGCGGTGTGTCATGTCGGCGTTGTAGCGGGTGCGGCTGCCGTCGTAGCGGGCGGCCTGCCGGCGGCGCGCCGTGGCGACCTGCTGGCGGATTTCCGCACTCGATGTGCCCGGCGTCTCGCTCTGCAATTCCCGGTAGGGGACGGCTGGCACCTCGATGTGGATGTCGATCCGGTCCAAGAGCGGCCCGCTCATCTTGCCCATGTATTTTTCTATCTGGGGGATCGTGCAGTGACAGTCGCGCCGAGGATCGTTGCGGTAGCCGCAGGGGCACGGGTTCAAGGCGGCGATCAGCATGAAATTCGCCGGAAAAGTAGTCGAGGAGAGCGCCCGCGAGATCGTCACCGTGCCGTCTTCGAGCGGCTGGCGGAGGACTTCGAGCGTCTGGCGGTTGAACTCGGGCAGCTCGTCGAGGAATAGGACTCCGTTGTGGGCCAGGGAAATCTCGCCGGGCGAGGGCGTCGATCCGCCGCCGACCAGGCCGGCGTTGCTGATCGTATGGTGGGGGGCGCGGAAGGGGCGGATGGCAAGCAGCGGCTGGCCCGGCTTCAGCCGGCCGACGGCGCTGTAGATTCGGGTGGTCTCAATCGACTCCTCGGGCGTCAGGTCGGGCAGGATCGTGCCCATCCGTTTCGCCAGCATCGTCTTGCCGGAGCCTGGAGGGCCCACCATGAGAATATTATGCCCCCCGCCGGCGGCCACGGTCAGCGCGCGCTTGGCCATCTCCTGCCCGCGGACGTCGCTGAAGTCTTCGTGGTGGTGGGTCAGGGCGTGAAACAGGCTCTCGATGTTCGACGGAGTGGGCTCGATGTCGATCTCGCCCGAGAGAAAACCGACCGCCTGGGCGAGGCTGGAGATGGGAATCACCTCGACGTTCTGGACGACGGCCGCTTCCGCCGCGCTCTGGCTGGGGACAAGCAGGCCGCGCAGCCCCAGTTCCTGGGCTGCGGCCATGGCCATCGAGAGGGCTCCCTTGGTCGGCCGGGTGCTCCCCTCGAGCGCCAGTTCGCCCACGACCGCATATTCAGACAGCCGATCGGACTGGAACTGCCCGCTGCCGATAAGAATCCCTAGCGTGATCGGCAGATCGAAGGAAGCGGCCTGTTTTGGCAGTTCCGCCGGGGCAAGGTTGATGACAATCCGGTTCTCCGGCAGGATGTAGCCCGAGTTGACGATCGCGCGATCGACCCGGTGGGTGCTCTCCTTGACGGCCGCCTCCGGCAGGCCGACCAGGAGCGTCTTGGGCAGACCGGCGGGGGAGACGTCGACCTCGACCTCGATGGGGACAGCTTCGATTCCGACCAGCGCGAAAGTCTTGAGCTTGGCCAGCATGGCGCGGTTTTCTTCCGAGGGGAATGGTCGCGGCCGGTTCCGAAACCGGGGTCAGGATCGCGCGCCACAACACCCGCCGCATTTGCCGCCATGCGCCCGAGGAGAGAGCGGACCCGGAAGGTTCGCCTCCTCGCGAGCAAGAGCCCGGCGCACAGCCGGGCAAGCACACGCGTTCGGCCGGGGGGCGCGACGGGAATCCATTGTCGCAGACGGAAAACGCGAAGGCAAGTATTTATATTCCCTAGAAGTGTGGGAGATAAAAAGTGGAACGCTCCGTCATGCCGCCGGGCCTTGCCTCGTTCCCAAGCTCCCAGCCTCCGCGGGCTCGGCGCTAAATGGTGCCGGGGCTTATTACTAATCGTAAAGAAAATACCCGCGGCGGACCTCCTCGTACTCCTTGAGTGCCGCCGACCATGACTCGACAATCTGTTCCGGCGTGTCGCCGCGATCCAGCGCGAGGCGAACGTCATCGGACCCGGACAGGCGGTCCAGCGAACTCCGCCACTGGAATTTGTCCGGCCAAAGCTGCTTCAGGGCTTTCAGAAGATGCAGCGCCGTGCGGACCGGTTCGAACCGGTCGCGGTCGACGACGTGCAACTGCACCCCCTGGCAGACTTCGCCCTGGTATTTCGAGAATGTCGGGGTGAACCCCGCGGGGCGGAACAGGATGCCCGGCAGGTTGGCCTTGCGCAGTTCGTCGGCCAGCTTGTATCCGTCGATCCAGGGCGCGCCGATGATCTCGAAAGGCGTGGTCGTGCCGCGGCCTTCCGACACGTTTGTCCCCTCGATCAGGCAGGTTCCCGGATAGACGATTGCCGCGGTCAGCGTGGGGATGTTCGGAGACGGCGGGATCCATGCCAGCCCGGTTTGGTCGTACCACGTGGACCGCTTCCAGTTCCTCATCTTGACGACCTTCAGGTCGACCTTCTTCTCCATCCGGTCGCGGTAGAAGCCCGCAAGCTCGCCCGGCGTCATGCCGAAGCGGGCAGGGATCGGATAGGCGCCGACGAACGACTTGTAGCTCATGTCCATCATCCGCCCTTCCACCCGGAGATCGGCAAGCGGGTTCGGCCGGTCGAGCACGATGAACGGAATCCCCTTCTCGGCGGCCGCGTCCATCCCCTCGCCCATGGTTGAGATGAAGGTGTAGAATCGCGCGCCCACATCCTGGATGTCATAGACCAGCACGTCGACTTCCGCGAGCATCTCTGGAGTCGGGCGGCGCACGGCGCCGTAAAGGCTGTAGACTTTCACTCCCGACCGCTCGTCGACCGTGTCGGCAACCTTGCCGCCCGCCTGGACCAAACCGCGGATGCCATGCTCGGGCGCGAACAGCGCGGTGAGCCGCGCGCCCGGCGCCTTGCGGATCAGGTCGATCGCGTGATTCATCTGGCGGTCGACGCCGGTGTGGTTGGTGATCAGCCCGACCCGTTTGCCGGCAACGAGCGCCTGCTGTTCGGTGAGGAGGACCTCCAGGCCGGCAATCGTCTGGCCAAATGCCGGGACGGCGCCGAGGACGAGCAATAGGCTGAGCGAACAAATCCGCCGGATCATGAGAACATCTCCGATACTCAGAAACCGAGGCCGGGACCGTCGAGAACCCGGGTGCCGAGCGTCCCGTCGGTGACGTGGAACATCTCCGGAAACCGCTCTGCCCAGGCGCGGTTTGCCGCCGGGCAATATTGGCGGCCGTTCCCCTCGATTGCCTCCACGGTCGGGATTCGAGCGGAAAGCGAAGCCGAGTGCAGAAACGACGCGCCGGGGCACGTCAAGTCCTGGACGCAAAGGAACATCCCGAACTTCTGTGCGGCGGCGCCCATCAGAAGCGCCTCGGTGTGCCCTTTGCACGCCTTCAAGGCGACCCCCGAATAGCCCAGTTCCCGGCTGAGAACCAGGCTCT
>JAMOAF010000104.1 GCA_023621895.1 Planctomycetota bacterium | reverse complement strand
CGTGCAGCGGGCCGGATCGACCACGGGGATCAACTTGTGGATCGGCTCTTCTCGAACAATCTCGGGCTTGAGGAACAGGTGCCCGTTCGGTTCCTCGACGTCGCAATCCAGGTAGGCCACCGTGCGGCCATCCGACGCGGCCATGCGGGCGAGGCTGGTTGCCAGCGTCGTCTTCCCCGTGCCGCCTTTGCCGCTGGCGATGGCGATCTTCATTCGCCTGCCCCGCTTTCCAACTGGCTGATCCGCTGGCGGATGTCCTCCAGCATGTTGGCCAGATTCTGGGCCTGTTGCTTGAGCGCGTCGAGTTGCTCCTCGCCCGTGGCGGCAACAGGCGCGGCGACCGGCGCTTCAACAGGCGCGGCACCGGCTGCGCCAGCTCCCATCCGTGCCCAGCCGGGCAGTCCCGTGGCGTAGAGCATGTTCCGCCAGCCCCGTCCGCCTCCTCGCCCGCGTCCGAAAAAGCCGCGGCCGCGGCCGCTGGCAAAACCGGGAGCGGCGAAGCCGGCACAGAAGCCGGCACCGCGGCCGGTCATCGGTCCCATTCCCATCGGTCCAGTCCTGTCTCCACCTGGCATGATCATTTCTCCTTGAAAAACAAAAGGTGACTTTGGTTTGAGCAGAAAACGAAATGGCTCGGTTCGATCCGCTCTCCGCGCTCGCCCTGAGGACCTCTGTCGACCGTCAACTCCAATGCCCCTCGACGTTTGCCTTTGTGGCGGGCGGCACGCGGCCGGCGCGGAACGCCTCCAGGGCTTGGCGGACCGTGCCCGCAGCGCCCACGTGGACGACGACGTTTCCAGCCTGCAACGTGGCAAAGGCCTTCGGGCCGACGTTGCCCGTCAGCACGGCTTCGGCCCCGGCCTCGACGACCGCCTGAGCGGCCTGGATGCCGGCGCCCTGGGGGGCATTCAGGTTCTGCACGTTGTCGTGTGCGGTGAATTGGCCGGTTTCGGTGTCGCAGAGTAGGAAATATCGAGCGCGTCCGAATCGCGGATCAACCGGGCTGTCCAAGTTGGGGCCTTGAGCGGTAATGGCTACTTTCATTCGATGTCCTCATGGGTTGGGCCGCCGCGCCGATGGCGGCGGCGAACCTGCCGCCTTTTTCGACAACAGCCGGGCATGGCAAACCGTTCGTCCTCCAGCGTTCCCTCGCGGAACGCCCGGACGACTTCCTCCACCTCTCCGCATACCAGCGGGATCACTTGGATGCCGCTACTGGCCAGGAGGGCCTCCAGGGGCCACGAAATCGCGCCGCAGACGAGCACCTTGACTCCCAGTTCGGCCAATCGCTGAGCCCGCCGGTGCGGCGCCGTGTTCCCGAGGCTCTCCACTTGCCGGTTGCCGTCCTCGTCATCAACGTCGACCAGCAAAATCTGCTCCGCGACGTCGAACACCGGTGAAACCCGGCCTTGCCAATCTGGTACGGCGACTTTCATGGGTGTGCTATGGAATCGTGGATATTGCCGGGTCGTCGCGGCGCCGCACTCTGGGCACGGTCTGCGGTTATCAGGCTGCCCGGCCATATGCGGCACCTCTTACCCGTAAGGAATGCACAAACCATGCCGGACGCTTTGTGCGCAGCGGACAACATCGTACTTTGCACTTATAAGGCGGCTTGTACCAGTGCAAAGTGCATTGTTCTGAATGCGGTCAGGGGTGCTCTGGCTTGTCACTGCCCGCTGCATTTCGACGCCGCGGATCGGAAACGCCTTGGAATGGCCCGGTGATGGCTTAGCAGTCGCTTATTGCACCCAGGCACCACCAGACTCGTTTCGCTCCGGTGGTCCGCCGGTGAACTGGCGTTCGAACTCGGCCATCGTCTCCGGCTGGTTGCGCTTTCTTTCAGCGGCGGCTTGAAAGGCCGAATAGAGACCCGAGAAAATGACGCCGATGCCACCGACCACCAGCAGCGTCTGCGGCGAAACGGCCAACGCGGCGAGGATCATTCCGGCCGCCGACGCGCTGAAGCGAATGATCCCATTGAGAAAGACCATAATGCCCATGTAGCGGCTCGTATCTCCGCCCGGGGGAGCGAAGTGCGTGACTCCGATCTGCCACCACAGAATCCACCATCCCCCTTGCACGCTCCCGCGCAAGACTCGGCCGGCAACGGGAAGGGCGACCAATGCCGGCGGAAACAGCAAGGCGAGCGGGGGCGTGGCGGCCAGCAGGAGCGCGTCGAGCCCCCACACGAAGCGAACGTAAGCCCAGGAGAGCCAAGGATTCGTCCGGTCAAACAGCTTGCCCAGCCAACCGGTTGCGAAAAACGCGACAAGTGCCGGCAGGGCGTGCATCAGGGCATTGCAGCTTACGTAGCCGAAGCCCAGATCGCGGCTCAGCAGGCTCCAAATCAAGGGGAAATAGAGCATCTGGAAGAAACCGTCCAGAAAGCACCCGGTCAGATATCGCCGGTATCGGCCGTCGTGGACCAGCACGCCCACGGCCTCCCGGAAGCTGCCGCCGATGTCCAGCCGCCGGTCCTCGGGCTGTGGATCGACTGTTTCCTCGACATGAATCTGCCGGAAGCAGACAAAGCTGGCAAGGCTGAGAAGCCCGGCGAGAACCATGAGTATCTGGGCCACGTGCTCGGCGGACCACCGCAGCGCCTCGCTCGCCTGCCCGGCCGCGGCAGCCTCGCCGGCGGTGATGACCACTTCCGCACCTCGCCCGTGGCGTGGCCGCGCTGCTCGACGGGGTAATTCAGTCTCAAGACAGCCGTGATCGCGGGCCGGGTGACGATTTCGAACAAGGCCCCGACGCCCAGCAGGGTGAGAAACCAGAAAGCGCTGCCCGTGGCCGTGGCCATCGTCATGCTGGAGACTGCGGCCGCCACGCCCGGAATAAAAATGAAAGGCATCTTGCGGCGCGACGCCATCCGGCTGCCGAGATAAAGAGCGAGAAGCATTCCCAGGCCCGAGTAGATTTCCCGCAGCGGCAAGTGCCAATTGGCGGCCTGAAATGACTTGATTGCAATCAGCGGGGCATTCAGCAGGATGCCTCCGGCGGCCGCATCGAGCAACGCGTAAACCAGATGCAGCCGAAACGTCCGCGCGGCGTTGCCCGACAGGCAAGGTCCGCGAAAAAAGGCTCGGGCGAAAATTGGCTTGACCACCCCAGATCAATCTCCTTCATATCCGTAGTATACTTGCCGGCCCCCACTTCGACATCCGGGGTGGAGAGCATCGGCATCACATCCACCAGGCAGGTGGCGGACGCTGACCAGGATTGCACCGCGTAGCCGGAATCCGTGGAACCGGGTACCCGTAATCGCACCTGGCAGAAGGAATCCGGGAGAGACCCAATCAACCGGGCGGCCCCGACGGGCTGTCCCACCAGGAGGAACGCCTCGTCGAGGCTCACGGCACGATTCGATCACAGGCACCAGCCGGGACCATCACCGTTGCCGGCGCCGCGTTGCGGACTGCCACGATGACCAATCTTGCGGGATTCCAAGCACCGCGTCCGCAGAGGCGGGCACGAAAAACGCCGGCGATGGCGTGCGAGTTTGACAAACGGACTGCGATTCGATTCAGTTGACGCTCGCGATCGACTGAACAGCATCGACATACTGCCGATCGGCAACGCTGAGTCTGTCCAGAGGAACGCGGCAAGTCCGCCCGTTCGATTTCAACAGGCGAACGGCATCGCCCGAGACGTCGACAAGTTGGGCCTGCGTGTGATAATTGCCCGTGTTGTCAGTCCAGGTGCGGTATGCTGGCGTATCGCTGGTCGTATCCGCCTGGGTCGCCGGCGCCGCTGCCTTCTCGGCTGGCGCGGGCTCGGGCGGTGCCGGCTTCGCCGGTGCGGGCGGCGCCGGCATCACTGGCGCGGGCGCGGCGGACGGTTTCTTTTCCGGTGCGGGCGCGGGCTCGGGCGGTGCTGGCTTCGCCGGTGCGGGCGGCGCCGGCATCGCTGGCGCGG
>JAMOAF010000064.1 GCA_023621895.1 Planctomycetota bacterium | reverse complement strand
AGCGGAAGGCAGTTTGTGCAACATGCGGGCGTCAAATGGGGGCAAGGTCCAAAATTCAATTCCCAATCACCAAATGGGCAGGACTGGGTCGCTGGCCGAGAGCACCGAACCGGCGGAACTTGGGTCTTGAACCTTGGATTTTGAACCTTGCCGACTTTTCCAAGTGTCCGGTGTCTCGGCCGTTCGCATGCCCGAGCGACCGCGGCCCGCGGCGGGCGATGCGGCAACGCGAGCCACTCAGCCCGGCCCATGCGATGATCGTCCTCTCGGTGGTGTCTCTTGACCGGCGCGGCGCGGCGGCAAGAATTCCTCGCGGATCGACGATCCCTGGCCGGCCCAGCGCCGGCAAGATGGGCTGCGTGGTTCGCGCAGCAGACTGCCACAAACCTTGGGAGAGGGGCGTTTTGGCGCTTGTTCGCCGGCGCTCGTGCCGCGATCTTGGCGTCCGCCGGCGCTGCCGAATTCGTGGGACACCATCTTCAAGGAGATACCCTTGGCGCTTACCTCTCCGCGTTTCCAGCCAAACGCCGCTCTGGCTGAAGTTGAATCAAATGGTAAGGTCCTGAAAATAGGTTCCTCGGGCACGCCGGTGCATCTTGTGCAGATGGCGCTTCTGGACCTCGGCTACTCCCTGCCAGTCTCCACTGCCAAAGCCAACTACAGTCCCGATGGAATCTACGGTGAAGAAACCAGGCAGGCCGTCAAAAAGTTTCAGAAAGACAGCGGGACTCTCAAGGACGACGGGGTGGTGGGGCAGAAGACCATCCGGGAGTTGGATCGGCGCTTCAGTGCCTTCCAGCACCGGGTCCGACTCCATTTGCGGTCGATTGCGCTGACGCACGTGCCTTTCGAGCGGAGCTTGTCCAACGCCGAACTGGTTTACGCCATGTACGGCATCAAGATCGAGTTTGCCTCCGGTGAATCCATCAAGCTGACGCCCGACCAGCGCGCGCTTTTCGACAAGGTCGATCAGGCGTGCAAGTGGGACCTCAACGATGGCGAAATCAACGAGCTTCAGGGGATTGGATCGCGCGCCCCGGCGAACGACATCCTCGTCTTCTATGTCAACACCTTTGCTGACAGCAACCTGCTCGGTTGCGGCGGTCACGCCAAGAACCGGCCTGCCTGCACGGTTGCGGCCCACGCCGGCGCCTGGGACACCGCGCATGAAGTCTGCCACGTGCTGCTCACGTCGAGCTTCAATCCCGTGCATATCTCCGATCAGCGGAACCTGATGCACCCCGAGAGCCGCTCTTCGCCGACCCCCCCGGTGCTCACGGATCGGCAAGTCAAGCAGATCCGTAACAGCCCGCTCTGCGGGGCAATGTGATTGCTTGCGATTGTTGGAAGCCACAGCCTGCGGGTTGCCGGCGAATCGTGTACAATGGCGAGCGACAGATCGCCAAAGGAGACGAGAGATGCGGGTGACAAGCGCAACGCGGGGCAGCTGGGGCAAACGATCGATGGCGCGACTCGGATCGACCAGCGGCGCGTGCGCCGCGTGTGTCTTCTCCGTTTACTGCTTGACGGCGTGGGCGGCCGCCCCGGCGCTGGCCGGAGGTTCGGCAGTCGCGGTCTTGGCGGACGAGGAATCCGACCGGCCGGCGAATCACGTGGATGATGCATACGTGCGGCGGACCGCGGACGCCTTGCGCTGGGAGATCGGGACCAACGCCATCGGGTGGACCTACGAGTTCAAGGACGGCGCCTTGACGCTCGCGGGGTTCCAGAACAAGACCATTTCGCCGCCCCGGGAGTACATCGCCAGTGGTTCCGCGGCGGCGCCTTTCACGGTCAAGCACGGCGGCGGCGCACCGTGGGTCTTCCGGCGTGCGGAAGCCGTCCGGACGATGGCAGGCGGCATGCCCGTGGCGAAACTCGTGCTGGAACTCGAGCGCGGAACGTTGAACGTTCGGGTGCATGCGATCGCCTATCCGGGCACGTCCATTCTGCGGCAGTGGGTAGAACTGGAGAACACCGGGGCTGAGAAGATGACGGCCGAGGCCACGCCTTGGAGTGTGGCCGTCCAGACCGACCAGGCTGCGCCCTTGACGCACTACTGGATGATCGGCGGGAACAGCGTAGCCGATCAAGGGATGATGCACAGCGCTGCCGTCGCGCCCGGCTATCAGGGCAGACTCGCCGGCCGGTCGACCCATGCCTTGATGCCCTGGACCGCCCTCCAGCGTGGCGGCGGCCCCGCTGACGGCTGGTTCATGGCGCTGGAGTACCTTGGCAACTGGAACGTGTCGGTCGAGCGCGGCAGCGCTGGGCCGATTGTCGTCTCGGCCGCGGTCCCCGATCTCGGCGCGGTCTCGATCGAACCCGGCCGGACGATCGAACTGCCCGCCGTGACCGTCGGTACTTTCTCCGGAACCCTCGACGATCTGATGGTGCGCGCGTACGACTGGCAATACCGGTACCAGTGGGACTATACGAATATCGACTATTACGCGCGGCCGAAATGGGGCGTGCCGTGGACCTACTGCGCGCAGAATTTGCAGGAGCAGTTCGCGGCGCGGCTTGCCTTTCTGGACATGGACGCGGACCTGGCGCGGGAGGTTGGTTACGAGATGCTCTGGGACGACGCCGGCTGGTCGTCCCACGAGAGCCTGCCGCCGGACAATTACGGCAGCGTGTTTGTGCACCAGTACGAGGGGCCGGACTTCCGGCTGACGCGACGCTACCTCGACAAGATGGGCATGGGCTGGCTCGCCTGGTTCTGCGGGCGGCCGGCGCCCGGCCTCATCGCCGGCAAGGTCGGCGCCTGGGGCGATTTCGAGTGGCGGACCGACGGCGTGGCCTTGCCCGACTGGGCCGCCGACCGCGACTTGCGCGGCAAAATCGCCCGGTTTCTCGACCGCTTCCCGCGATCCTCGTTCCACACGTGCAGCGGGGGGAGCGCCTACAGCCATACCTTCGAGATCCAGCGCTACGCCAACACGAACTATTTCTCCGATGCCGGCCGGGGGCCGCAGACCAATTACTACTTCTCCTACCTTGAACCGCCGGACAAGTGGGTGGACGTGATCGAACCCTGGGCCAGCCGAGGCGCCTATCGCCCGGAGACGGCCCGCCAACTCATGACCATGGTTCCCATGTGGGGACTCAAGGCGCCGCCGGACACCCGGGAATGCCTCCGGAAGGATCTGGACCTCTTCCGGTTCCTGCGACGGGAGGGCGTTGCCGGGCGGTGGTCATACATGTTCCACCCGATCGTCAAGGGAGACGAGCCGATCTACTACGCCCAGCGAACCGGCTACGATCGCACCAAGGCATGTGTGATTTTCAAACACCGGGCGACGGGCCCAATCGTCATCTTCCCGCAGGGCTTGCTGCCCGAGCACCGCTATGCCGTCGAATTCGCCGTCAGCCCGGATCGGGCGGTCCGGACCGGGGCCGACCTGATGGCCAACGGCATCGCGATTGCCTCACAAGCGCCTGGCGAACTGATCTTCCTGGGATTGCCGAACCGTCCCGGAAGCGGCCGCGACACCGCGGCGCCGGCGCCCCCGCCGAGCGCCAGCGCAAGACGCGAGTCGAACATCGGCCACGCGGGCGTGGGCGTCTACTGGTCGGCGGGCAAGGATGACAACTGGATCAGCTACTACGAGGTAAAGCGCGGCGATCGGATTCTCGGCAAAGCGAGCATCGGCGCCTACTTCTTCGATCACGCCCAGGACTGGGACACCGCCGCCACCTACGCCGTGCGAACCGTCGACGGGGATGGGAATGCCAGCGCCTGGACGCCGGCCGCAACGTGGGACGGCGAGCCCGACACCTATTCCGCCCTGGGCGGGCTGTTTCCCATTCGCGGACGGGACGGTTGGTCTGCCGATACCACCGCCGATGGCGTCACGCTGACTCCCATGGTCTGGGTACAACCGCCCAAGACCTCGTCGGCCGACGAAGGCGGGACACCGAATCAGCCCGGGGGCATCGAGGGCTGGTGGGGCGGACCGGGAGGCGCGCGGCTGGGCCGCGCCAGGTTGCAATCCTCGCGGGACGCCGCCTGTGTCCGGACCTGGATCGCGCCGAGGTCCGGCACGGTCCGCCTGGTCGGCCGGGTCATGAAGGAGTGGTACTCACAGTCCTTCGGCGTCGCCCATCGCGTCCGCATTCTGCGAGGCACGAAGCAAATCTGGCCGGAGCGCGATTGGGCGGCCGTGCCGCTAAAGGACCTGACGGGCGCTACCCACGACGTCGTGGCGGACGTTGCCGCGGGGGACGCGATCCGGTTTGTGTTGGATCGCCGGCCGGCCGGCCGCGAGGCGAGCCTGCGGATCGGCGAGTCGTGGACCGTCTTCGGCCCCTGCGATCGGGATTACCGCGCGGCCCCCGCGGAACTGACCCGCATTCCCGACAACCTGGCCGCGCGCGACAGACCGCTCAGCCGGCATGTCGTCGCTCCCGCCAACGGGGTCCTGGACCTGGGGCCTTTGCTGGGCGGCGTCCAGGAAGGTCGGTGCGCCTATGTATTCATCCCCCTCCACGCGCCGCGCACCGACCGCTACCGGCTCGGATTCGGAGTCGAGGGCTGGTATTGTGCCTGGCTGGACGGCACGGCTGTCAGCGACACGGCGACCATCGCCGATTTCATGGCCGGTCGTGTGACCGATCCGGTGGCGCTGGCCACGGGGCGCGACGATCCCCCCGCCAGCCGGGAGTCCCATCCGGTCAACCTCCTGTTGAGCGAGGGGGACCACGTGCTGGCCCTCCGCTACGTCAGCGGCGGCGCGGGTTCGCGACTGGACGTGGGCATACCGGAATCTGACGAAGATGACATCATCGCCTGGACGCCGCGCATCGTCTACGCGGACGGGCCGAAGCCGCGAGGCACCGAAAGCGCCGTGCGCATCCTCTGCGGGGCCGCCCAGCCTTACACGGACGCGACCGGCAACGTTTGGTCGGCGGATCGGTGCTTTCACGGCGGCGAGGCCGTGCAAAACGGATGCGACGTCCGGGATGCGGACGATCCTGCGATCTACCGATGCGGTCGCCGTGGCCGGGATTTTGCGTACGACATCCCCGTTGAAAAGGGCCTCTACGCCGTGCGGCTCAGGTTCGCCGAGCCCGATTACGAAGCGCTGTTCGCCAGACCATTTCACGTCGAGGTCAACGGCCGGGAGATGCTGCGCAACTTCGATATCTGCCAGGCTGCGCGAGGTTTCCGCAAGGCCCATGATCGGGTGTTCCGCTACGTGGTCCCGAACGCCGAGGGGCGCATCGCTCTGCGTTTCTCGGCTGGATTCGACCCCGGGCAGCGGACAGACGAGGCCCTCGTCCAGGCCATCGAAATCCTGCCGGAGAACAAGCCGGCCTTGCGGATCGCCTGCGGCTCCCAGACCGATTTTGTCGACTGGAACGGTTTCATCTGGAGTCGCGACCGCGATGCCCTTGAAGGGGAAGCGATCCGTTCCACGCGGCCGGTGACCCAGGCGACGCCTACGCGCTACGATCAGGCGCTCTACCAAACGGCCCGGCACGGACGCGAGATCCTGTATAGGCTGCCGGTTCCTCCGGGCCTCTACGATGTCCATCTCAAATTCGCCGAGTTGTGGCTCAGCGAGACCGGCCGGCGGCCGATGGACATCGAAATCAACGGCCGCCCGGTTTGGCGGGGGTGGGACCCGGCTGCCGAGGCCGGCCAGTGCGGCATGGCGATCGACCTGCGGACCTCCAACGTCACGCCGGACAGGGCCGGGCGGATCACCATCGGCATCCGGGCCGCGGGCGATCAGGACGCGATTATCCAAGGGATCGAGGTCGAGTAGCGGCCGCGATCGCGCGCCGAGCCCCCCCGGCGCGAGACACCGGCTGGGCTCGGAGACCCAGATTGCCTGGAAAAGGCATGTTCTCGGGGAGAGTCCGGGCGTGTCCCGCCCGGCTATCGCGCTGGCTGGCGGACCGCCTGGCAGAACGCCTCGATATTCTCCGTCGAGACATTCGGCGGCATGCCGCCCCCGCAACTGAACAGGATGCGCCGCTTGTTTTCAACCGATTCGACCATCGCCCGGGTCTCGCGGCGGACCTGGTCGGGTGTTCCGGCCGCCAGCACGTCGCGTGGCGGGAGGTTGCCCAAGAGCACGACCGGCTCGCCGGCCAGTCGGCGAATCTCTCCCAGGCCGTGCTCGAAACCGAAATTGAACAGGTTGAATCCCATCTCCGCCAGGCACCCGGCGGTGGTCAGCCCCCGCGCGTCGTTGTGAAGAGCCTTGATCCGCACGTCCAGAGCGGCCGAGATCCGCCGGAAGGCGGGCAAAACGAACTGCCGGAAGTCCCGCTCGCCAACGAAGCCGATCAGATCATCCAGAACCAGAATCCCGTCGATCGAATCGAAGCGTTGCCGCTGGTAGCCGAGCCAGTCAATCACAAAGTCGGTGACCAGGTCGATCAGTTTCAACGCGGCCGCAGGTTCGGTCTTCAGGGCGATCAGCATTTCCGTATGCCCGGCCAGGAAGGACGCGATGTTCAGCGGCCCGCGGCTGACGGCGAAGCGGATGCGGTGGCCAGCCGCCTCGATATCGCCGCGGCAGTGTTCGAGCCGCTTGATCACAAACGGGCATAGGCCGTCGGTCCGGCAGTTCGGCCGCACGAGGCGATCGACATCATCAAGCCGGTGCAGGACCTTCTCCACGAAGGGGAAATCACTCTCCGGAAAGACGCATTTCGCCCCGAACGCGGCCGGCTCGGTGCACATGCCGAACTCCGACCAGAAACCCGGCAGAAAGATCACACTGGGAAACTGCCGGACCGCGCGGAGGTTGGCCTCCAGCCACCGCGTCTGGCTGGCGTAGTAATCCAGGATCGAGAATCCGGCCCAGCCGGGCAGCCAGGGACTATCGATGATGAACGCAACCGGCAACGGGTCGAGCAGTTCGCCGTCCAACACGCGGAGAAGCTGCTCCCACTCAGGATCGGTCATGAGGGTTCAGGGTTCGGGGTTCAGGGTTCAGGGTTCAGGGTTATGCCGGGCGATAGCGGATGACGGGGCATGGCTGCTCCGAGAGGTGTTCGATATCGGCGATCGCAATCCGGCCGAGTTGCTCCAGGTGCTCCACCCGGGCGCCCACGTCGGTCAGTGCGAGCAGCGCCGGGTAACCGCGCTGGCGCGAGTACATCCGCTCGCTGAGCTGGTCGACGCAGAGCGGCTCCGCAGTGCTCGAGAGGATCTCGATCAACCGCTCCAGCCGGCGTTGGTGGGCAGCCCGAATCTCTTCCAGTCGTTGGGCCAGGTCATGGATCACCGGCTCGTGGCCTCCCATCACCAGGCGGAACGGTCCGCAGCGCTCGATTTTCTCCAGCGAGTCCAGATAATGTCCCAGTCCGGTGTAGGCGGCGACGCTTTCGGGCCAGAGCTGCGAGACCGTCTTGGCCAGGATATGGTCACCCGCCAACAGGATGTCGCCGACGGCCAGGCAGACATGGCCCGGGCTGTGGCCGGGCGTATGGATCACCCGGAACGGGCCGGCGTTCTCGCCGTCGACGAGTTCGCGATCGACGGCAACGCTCTCGATCCGCCCTTTCACATAGCCGAATTCCGCAAGGACTTCGCGGCGGCGGTCGCCGGGCACGCCCGCCTGCCGGAGGAACCGATCGAAGGCGAAGTTGCTCCGTGCCGCCCGTTCGTCGTAGGCCTCCACCGCGCGGCGGTCGAGGGCGTGCACGGCCACCTCGGCGCCGGTCCGCCGCACGATCTCCGGCAGCCCGCCAAAATGATCGATGTGGGCGTGGGTCAGCACCACGCGGCCAATATCCCTCCAGGAAAAAGCTTCTCCAAAGCGCGTGCGAACCTCTTCCAGCCCTTGAAAGACCTGGCTTGTGCAGATTCCAGAGCCGCTGCCCGTATCGACCAGCGTCGGCGTGTCCGTTCCAAGGATGAGGTAGACCCGCCCGCTCAGCAGAGGAAGAACATCACAGGAAATTCGGTAGACGCGGACACCCGTATCGGAGAGGAATTGCTTGACAGGGGGCAGGGTCGGCATGACGCACAAAGGTTTCGATGGTTTCGCGTATCGGTTCTCGCCCGGTGACAGTCGCGGCGCAATTCCTCGATGCTAGGCGTGCCGACCATTGGGTGTCAACCGGGGAAGAAGCTGACAGCCATCAGCCATCAGCGATCAGCCCTCCGCAATCAGCAAGGCAACAGGCCTCAAATCAAGGCTGCCCCTCACCCCGCACTTCCTCCTC
>JAMOAF010000994.1 GCA_023621895.1 Planctomycetota bacterium | reverse complement strand
GGCGGCTCTCCGGCATGCACTACGCGCGGACGCTTGAAGCGTGGCTGGCCAATTGCGACCGCCAGCGGCCTGACCTGCTGGACTTGTTCGCGTCGACGCTCGGAGGAAACGGCGCCGCCATTCAGCTCCAGCGGTGGCGGATGTTCTTGATGGCTTGCGCGGAGCTGTTTGCCTATCGGGGTGGGGACGAGTGGTTCGTCTCCCATTACCTTTTCTCGAAACGCCCGTAGGGCAAGCACGATGGAGATTTACGGCGACTTTGCCCCTTAGCAACACTGGACGATGCCGATGATCGTTTACTATCTGAAACTCTACGTGTCCACGCTTGTCGTCTTCCTGGCGATCGACATGGTCTGGCTTGCCGTCGTCGCCCGGGGATTCTACCGCGAGAAGCTGGGGTTTCTGCTCAGCAATGAGCCCAACTGGTGGGCGGCGATCGCCTTTTACCTGCTGTTCGTGGCCGCGATCCTCGTGTTCGCGATCGTCCCCGGCTTACAGGCCGGCTCTCTGCGCAAGGCCTTGCTGTTGGGCGGTTTTTTCGGCCTGGCGACGTATGCGACATACGACCTGACGAACCAGGCGACGGTCAAGAACTGGCCCTGGATCGTGACGCTTGTCGACATGGTCTGGGGCACCGCGCTCGCCACGTCGGTCAGTTGTTTGGGCTACCTGGCGGGCCGCTGGCTGCGCTGAAAGCGGCCGCGGTCTCGGCGGCCGGCCGCCAGTCGGGTTTGGCCAGGACCATCTGCACGTCGCCGATCGCCCGCTCGCGGAACCCGCCTTCGCAATAGCAGAAGTAGAACTCCCAGACGCGGATGAATTCCTCGGAGAAGCCCAGGCTGCGCACCCGATCGAGATTCGCCTGGAACCGCTGGCGCCAGGCCGCCAGGGTCTCGGCGTAATGCGACGTGATGTCTTCGACGTGGAAGACCTGCAAGTCGGTCGCCCGGCCGATCGAGCGGCAGATCGCGCCCAGCGAAGGCAGGCAGCCGCCGGGGAAGATGTAGCGCTGGATGAAGTCGACCGACCGCCGGTAGCGGTCGTAGCGCTGCTCGGGGATGACAATCGCCTGAAGGAGCATCATACCGTGGGGCTTCAGGCGCTCCGAACAGGCGCGGAAATACGCGTCGAAGTACCGGTGACCCACCGCTTCGATCATCTCGATCGAGACGAGCTTGTCGAACGACCCGACAAGCGCGCGGTAGTCGTCGCAGAGCACCGTCACCCGGTCCGCCAGGCCGGCCGCCTCCACCTGCCGCTTGGTGTATTCGTATTGTTTGCGGGAGATCGTGGTCGTGGTCACCCGGCAGCCGCAGTTCCGCGCGGCGTGGATCGCAAAGCCGCCCCAGCCGGAGCCGATCTCGAGCACGTGGTCGCGGGCCGAGAGGCCCAGCTTTCCGCAGACGCGATCGAACTTGAGCACCTGCGCCTCGTTGAGCGTGCTGCCGGCGCGCGGAAAAATCGCGCACGAGTAGGCCATGGTTTCGTCGAGGAACAGCGAGAAGAAATCGTTGCCCAGGTCGTAATGCGCGGCGATATTGCGGCGGCTGCCCGACGGCGTGTTGCGCCGCAGCGCGTGGGCCATCCTTGCCAGGGGGCTGAGAATCCGCGCCGCGCCGCCGTCCATGCCGCTCGACACGGCGGCGTTCCGGCAGAAGATTCTCACCAGGCTGACCAGGTCGTCGCAGGTCCAGACGCCGCGGACGTACGCCTCGGCCGCTCCGAGACTGCCGCCAAACACCAGTCGCCGGTAGAATTCGCTGTCGCGGACCTCGATCTTGGCGGCCGGCGAGCCGTCGCTTGAACGCCCAAACTGCCGGCGGGTGCCGCCCTCGTCGATCGCCAGGCGGCCTTCGCCGAGCTTCTCCAGTCGCCGGCACACGAGGTAGCCCAGTGCCCGGTCCAAGCGGCGCACGACTGGCCCGGCCCGGTCGGAGGCGAGAAGAGAAACACTGGTCATTGTTTGCTCGCCTCCGATTCTGCGACGCGCTTGGGGTGAGCGTAGAACGGGCATTTCTTCCACCAGAGCCAAAACGCCTGCCAGTAGATGGCTTGAACCACCCGACCTGTCATCCAGGGAGAGCGACTCAGCGCGCCGAGCATGGCCGAGCGGTTCAACTGGCGGCGCTTCAGCGTCATGCTGACATCGAACAGCCGTTCTTCCCCGCGGGAATTGACGATCGCGACGCTCAGCCGCTCGCCGGGCGGGCGGAGATGCCACTCGTACGACATGTCCATGTCCATGAAAGGCGAGACGTGGAACCCCTTAACGTGGCGGAACCGCAAGCCTTCTTCGCCGATCCGGTTGCCGCGCCAGAGAACGTACCAGTGCCGCTCGCGCCAGGGAGTGTTGGTGACCTCGGCCACCACGCCGTCCACCGCCTGGCCGGCGCCGTCGAAACAGTAATACAACGACAGCGGGCTGAAATAGAAGCCCCAGTTCCGCGGCAGCGTGAGCAAGCGGATCGGCCCGGCCGGCCGCCATCCGGTCCGCTCTTCGACCAGATCGCGGACAGCGCCGGCCAACGGCTGCCGCGGATCGCCGAGGTGGTCGTCACGGCGGAACGAGGCCGGCGAGAAACCGGCTCGGCCCAGGCCGTGCCGCCCCTTGAGCAGAGCCGGCAGTTCTTCCAGATCGCAATACACCAGGTAGAGGCCGTAGTGGAAGATGTGTTCCACTGGCTTCAGCCGCCGGTGCCGGACATATCCTTGGTAGAGGCAACTGTGCATGATTCCAACCGCTTGCCGAAACATTTTCCAACGGCCAAAGCGCTGTTGACGCCGTCTTCGTGGAAGCCGTGCCCCCAATACGCGCCGCAGAAATAGGTGCGGTTCTTGCCGTTGATCTCGTGGAACCGCTTCTGCGCGGCGAGGGCCTGGCGGCTGTAGACCGGATGGTGATATTCGATCTGGCGGAGAATCTTCTGCTCGCTGATCCTGCCGGTCGCGTTCAGCGTGACGCAGATCGGGTCCGGCGAGACGTGCCCCTGGAGCCGATTGAGGTTGTAGGTGAGCACCACCGGCTGGCCCTCTTCCTCCGGGATGCGGTAGTTCCACGAGGCCCAAGCGCGCCGGCGGCGCGGCAGCAGCGACGGATCGACATGGAGGACCGTTTCGTTCCTCTGGTAGGAAATCGCCCCCAAAATCTCACGCTCTGCCTGGCTGGCGTCTGCCAGCATCGCCAGCGACTGGTCGGAATGGGCCGCCAAGACGACGGCGTCGAAGTCCTCGGGCCCTCCCCGCGCGCTCGTCACCATCACGCGATCCGGGTAGCGCCGCACGGAAACGGCGGGGCAGCTCAAGCGGATCCGGTCCGCAAAGGGTCGCGTGATCGCTTCCACGTACCGCGACGCGCCCCCTTCCACGGTCTTCCATTGGGGATGGCCGCGGACGGTCAGCAGCCCGTGATTGTTGAAAAAGTTGACGATGAATCGCGCTGGGAATTGCAGGAACCGCTCGGGCGGCGCCGACCAAATGGCCGCGCCCATCGGCACGAGGTAGTGGTCGATGAACTGGCGGCTGTAGCGGTTGCGGTCCAGATACTGGCCCAATTCCAGCTCGTAGTCTGCGCCGCGGAGGAGTTCCACCGACCGGCGGTTGAAGCGGAGCACGTCCAAGAGCATCCGGTAGAACGAGGGGCGGACGAGATTCCGGCGCTGGGCGAACAGGCCGTTGAGCGAGCTGCCCTGGTATTCCAGGCCGGTCTTGTCGCAGCGGACGCTGAAGCTCATGTCGCTGCCGCGCGCCGCAATGCCAAGCATTCCGAGCAGCCGAACGAAGTTTGGATACGTGCGGTCGTTGAAGACCATGAACCCGGTATCGGCGGCGAACCGGCGGCCGAACGCCTCGAACGAGACGGTATTGGTGTGCCCGCCCGCGTAAGCATTGGCTTCGAAGACATGGACCTCGTGGTCGTCAGCGAGAAGGCGGGCCGCCAGCAATCCGCTGATCCCGGAACCGATGATCGCGATTTTCATGTTCCACCCCCTTGAAGCGGCCGTGTGCGGCGAACTTCTACCCATCGGCCAGTTGCCGGACGACGGTCAGAGCCTCCTCCACATGCCGGTCCGCGGCGAACTGCGAATTGAAGACATGCCGGACGACCCCCTCGCGGTCGATCACGTATGTTACCCGGCCGGGCAGGAACCCGATAGTCTTGGGAACGCCGAAGCACTTGCGGAGCGAGCCGTCCACGTCGGCCAGGAGCAGGAAGGGTAATCGATGGTTGGCCGCGAACGCCTGGTGGCTCTCTGCCGACCCCGAGCTGACGCCGATCACAACCGCCCCGGCCTGGACGAAATCCTCGTAGGCATCGCGGAAGCTGCACGCCTCTTTCGTGCAGACCGGCGTTCCGTCCCTGGGATAGAAGAAGAGGACCACGGTCTTGCGGCCCCGAAAATCGGCCAGCGAGACAGGCTCGCCGGCCTGGGAGGTTGAAGTGAAGTCAGGAGCCGCGTCTCCAACTCCGATCGTCTTCATCGGAAAATCTCCCCACCTGTGTTGTGACCTTCAGCACAGTTGTTCCTGACCCTGTTTCCAAGTGCTCACTGAAGGTTGACCATCACTGCCTCAAAAAAGCGATCCCTACCCCATCGCATCGACTTCTCTCTTGAGGATGCGGAGCAGCGCCACGAGCAGCGCCCCGATCATCGGCCCCAGAAACACGCCGAGGATCCCAAAGTACGAGATTCCGCCGAAGACGCACACCAATGCCATAAGAGGATGCAGTCTGGCGGTGTCTCTTAAAACCCACACGCGAATCAACGTATCCACTTGCGAGACGATCAGGCCTCCGTAGAAGGCGAGCGCGAGGGCGGCGGCACGATCGCCGATCAGGAACAGCACAACGGCCGTCGGCGCCCAAACCGCCACCGCTCCAAGAAAAGGAACACTCGCGCAGATCAAAGTCAGCAAGGCGAGAATGAATGTCCAGGCCGCGGCCTCGAGGCCAAACACGGCGTTCAGAATGGAGAATCCGAGAGCGAACGTGAGCGCCTGAGCCAGGGCGGCGGCCACCGTCCCCCAAACCACGCTACTGAAGATTCTCCCGAACTCGTGGCGGATTGCCTGGTCATGCACGGGCCCCAGAAGCGTCAGCTCGTCCCACGCCTGGACGATTTTGCCCCCATCCTTGAGCAGAAAGAAGACAGCGACGGCGAACAACACGCCGCTCAGCAGGACAAACGGGACACTACCGAGCACTTGCAGGCTGCGGGCGAACAGCGCCCGCTCCAGATCGCTGCCCGACCCGGCCAGAGCCGTCCTCACCTGCTTGGGATCGACGCCAAAATCCTTGCTGACCTTAATCAGCAGGTTGTCGAGCCGCTCCTCGATCGTTGGAGCGGCTGCCGCGTCGCTCGGGGCTGCGTTGCCCTTCGCATGGAGTGCGGCTACCGCGTCATGCAGCTTGGCAAACCCAAGGTAGGTAATCGCCGCAAGCGGCCCGACGATGACCACGATGCTGCATGCTGTCACAACGGCCGCTGCGAGCCATGCGGGGCAGGACCGCCACCCGCGAATCCGCCGATAGATGGGCGCCACGAGCATGGCGACGACCGCGGCGAAAAACAGGGGCACGGCCAGCGGCTGAACCAATCGAAAGAACAGGATCGCAAGCACCACCGCGGCGGCCGCGAGGACCGCGGCGGAGACCCACCGTTTGATCTTGGTCCCCTCCTTCGGGCTCTTCTCCGCCATCGGCTGCTCAGCCATGCACCACCCCAACTACTGCCGACACGCCGCGGCCGAGAAATCCCGTAAGACCGGTGGTCAGCGCCGGGCCCCGGGGCACGGCGTGCGGCGTCATCCGATCAATCGACCTTTGAATCAATCACGCTATCATAGAGCGGGCTGATCTTCCAGTCGCCGGGATGATTGCCCATCCAGGGATCATTCCTTGGGCAAACGCCGGGGCCTGGCGGCGCCAGCGGTGGACATGGCGCGATTGCCTTGTGGCGCTTTTGGCCCCGCCCCCCCAAACAGCCTCCAGGAGCCACGGGGATCAGTGGGCCGGTTCGTGTCGCCGGATTCAAGGCGCTGGCGAACCGGCCGCAGACACCCCGCGCGTTTCAATCTTGCGGCGGAGCGAAGACTTCCACCAGCTTCCGCGCGGAGCGCAGGCCGTCGACCGCCGCCGTGACGATCCCGCCGGCATAGCCGGCGCCCTCGCCCACCGGGTAGAGGCCGGCCAGCCGCGAAGACTGCCGGGACTGTTCATCCCGGAGGATTCGCACGGGTGAACTGCCCCGGATTTCCGGTCCCACGAGCGTTGCATTCTCCAGGTAGCGGCCATTCCACTTGCGATTCATGACCGGCAGCGCGGCGCGGATCGCCGCCGCGATCACCGCCGGCAAGACGTGCGACAGATTCGCCGGCCGCGTCCCGCGCTGGTACGATGAGGGAATCGCCGCCCGGGGCGCCGGATCGCGGTTTGCCAAGAAGTCTTGGGCGGACTGGATCGGCGCCAGGTAATCGCGATTTCCCAGGTTAAACGCGACCGATTCGAAATGCCGCTGCAATTCGAGCCCGGCCAAGGGTCCGTCGCCGCCAAACTCGTCCGGGCTGAGCGTGGCCACCAGGCCGCTGTTGGCAAACGGGCTGCCATGGCGCGAATTGCTCATGCCGTTGGAGCAGAACCGCTCGGGCTCGGAGATGCTTGGGATCACAATCCCCCCGGCGCACATGCAGAACGTGTAGACGTCGCGCTGGCCCTCCGCCCGGGCGGCGAGCATGTAATCGGCGGCGCCCAGCAGCGCCAGGTAGCTGTCGCGGCCGTATTTGTACTGGTTGATCTGCTGCTGCGGGTGCTCGATCCGCAGGCCGAGCTGGAATGCCTTGCGCTCCATCGGGATGCCGGCGTCGAACAGCATCCGGTAGGTGTCGCGCGCACTGTGGCCGATCGCCAGCACCACCTGCGACGCCGCCATGTAGCCGGCGGAGGTCGTGATTCCGCGCACCCGGTCGTCCGCGATGTCGATGCCCTCCAGGCGGCAGCCAAAACGGTACTCGCCCCCCATTGCCTCGATTTTGCGGCGGAAATTGCGGCAGACGAGCGGCAGCGTGTTGCTGCCCAGGTGCGGCCGCTGCTCGTAGACCAGCGAGGGGCGGCCGCCGCACTCGACGAATCGCTCCAGGACCCAGTCGACATCCGGGCCGCTGATCCGGCAAGTCAGCTTGCCGTCGCTGAAACAGCCCGCCCCCCCCTCGCCGAAAAGATAATTGTTCTCCGCTTGAAAGACTCCCCCGCGATCGAACGAGCGGATCGCGGGCGCGCGCTCCTTTACCGACCGGCCGCGTTCAAGAATCAAGGGGCGATAACCTCTCAGGGCCAGGTAGTATCCGGCAGCCAATCCGGCAGGCCCGGAGCCGACGACGATCGGGCGGCGCCGCAGCGGCCGATCGCCTGCGGGCGGGTCGTGGAATGGCTGCGGCTGATACGGCGCAACGTCTCCGCGGAAGACGATTCGCCTTGCCGCGCCCGGGTCGGCCGGCTCGGCCACCGCCGAATAGACGAACTCCAGGCGGTCGCGATGCCGCGCGTCGAGGCTCTTGCGCAGAATCCGCCAGCTTGCCAGGTCGGCCGGGCGGATTTTCAGGCGGCGGGCAATCAGCGCGGCCAGGTCCGACTCGGGCCGCTCAACCGGCATGCGGAGATTCGTCAAACGGAAAGGCACGGGCGAAGTTCCAGCGAGGGCAAGGCAACACGGCGCCGCCGCGGCAGGCGATAGCCCACCGCGTCACGGAACCGCGTTATCCGCCGGACGAGCAGCCGGTTCAGCATTCCGCCCACCCCCGGGCGCGCCCGAGGCGCCAGTGCCGGCGGAATCCTCTCGGAACATCCGCTTAAACACGTCGCGCGTCGCCGCGTCGCTGAGCACGTCGTTCAGCGAGCAGACCTGGACTCGATCCCCGCCGCCGTCGAAAATCGCCCGCAGCTCCGCGGTCAGCCGCTCCGGCGACTTGACCGGGTAGAGCGCCGGGCGCGTGTAGACGCCGATCATCGCCACGCCCTCGGGCCGCGCCCAATACTTCTTTTCCTCGCCGCAGATCACGCCCGCGTAGGCGCGGATCTTCTCGTAGCTCCAGAAGGGTTCAAAGTACCAGGCCGCCGTCTGGCCGCAGAAGTCCACGTCGAGGCGGTTGCCATAGAGGGGCTCCGGCAAGAAGACCGGGTAGACATGGCAGGCGACAAGCGCGTCC
>JAMOAF010000575.1 GCA_023621895.1 Planctomycetota bacterium | reverse complement strand
AGCCGGCGGGATTTGACCGGGGGGGTGAGCCGCTGGGGTAGTGGGAAGCCGAACGATCCGCCGGGCAAGCCGGCGGGATTTTTCGGGGGGGGCGAGCCGCTGGGGTAGTGGGAAGACATGCAGCGGCGGCATCCCGTCGAGTGAGTCCCCATGTTTGGCAATCGCTCGGGCGAGTTTGTGGGGATCAACTCCTTGCGCCCTACTCGGAGGCAAGTACAAATCGGCAGGATCGACGTCGATAAATACTGACACCGCGCGGCTTGCTTCCTCTTCGGACAACGCCAGAGTAATTGACGGCGCCGCGGAATCTTGCCCCGTTTGCCTGTGTGCACATTTCAATCTTAACAACCTTCCCGGGGGGAGCAGAGGTTGCCGCTGTACCCCTTACGATTGCGGGGTCGAAAACAACGCAGAGCGCGTACGGTGACCTCCATTTACTCCGGAAAACAGGCGGTAGGGCCTGAAGTCCAACGGACCCGCCAGGCGCGGCGCGCGACGGTCTATTCAATGGCCGTGCAGGGGGCAATAATGCGAGTGTTTCCTGGTTCCCAAGCCGGAGCTTGGGAACGAGGTGAGAAGTGAACCCCGAACCCCGAACCCCGAACCCTGAACCCTGAACCCCGAACCCTGAACCCCGAACCCTGAACCCTGAACCCTGAACCCTGAACCCTGAACCCTGAACCCTGAACCCCGAACCCCGAACCCTGAACCCTGAACCCTGAACCCCGAACCCTGAACCCTGAACCCCGAACCCCGAACCCCGAACCCTCTCGTGTGGACCCTCGTTCTCAAGCAGACGCCAGCCCTCGCGCTGGCGGCATTCCTGCTGGCGGCGGCGGCTGGCGGGGCCACGGATGGCTCGCTGGCGGATGCCCGGCACCTGCTGAGAACGGGCAAATACGCCGAAGCGGCGGAGGCCTACGGCCGCCAGGCGGCTGACGATGCCGCCGCCGCGGTCGGCCTGGCCCGCGTCTTCCGCGCCCAGGGGCGGCTGGATGATGCGCGCCGCGCGCTTGAGCCGTGGCTTGGCCGCAGTGCCGAGGCAGACACGGAATCGGCGCGCCTGGCACTGGAACGGGGCGATTGGGCCCGCGCCGAGTCGCTTGTCGATTCAGCCCTCAAACTTGCGCCCGAACACGTGGCGGCCCTTTGGCTGCGGGTCGAGTTGCACGACGCCGCCGGCCGATCGGACGAAGCCGAGCAGGTCTGCCGCCGGCTCGTCGGGCTTCACAACACGGCCAAGATTGGGGAAGCGGAGCCGCTCCGCTGGATCGCACGTGCCGCCGCTCGATGCGCGGCCGCCAATCGTGACCGAGAGCAGTTTCGCCTGTTGATAACGGAGTTCTACCCCGAGATTCTCGCCCGCGAACCGGATTTCTGGCCGGCCCATTACGATGCCGGCCGGTTGCTCCTGGCGAAGCACAATCGGGGCGACGCGGCGAAGCATCTCAAAGCGGCCTTGGAGATCAATCCGTACGCGGCCGAAGTCCACGTGGCGCTGGCCGAGCTTGCCTTGTTGGATCGGGATGTTGACGCCGCCGAGAGGGCGATCCGGCGCGCGTTGGAACTCCGGCCGGACGATCCCGCGGCGTTTCAAGCCAGGGCCGACGTGGCCTGGCTCGACTCGCGCTTCGACGCCGCGCGGCAAATACTCGAAGACAAGGTCCTGCCGGCAAACCCGGCCTCCGAGCCGGCGATCGGCCGGCTGCTGGCCGCGGAGATTATCGCCTCGGGCGACCTCTGGCATCGCGGCGGATCGCCGGCGGAGCGTCTCTTGCAGGAAGCTCATCGGCGCAATCCTCGTCCCAACGAAGTCTACCTGGCTGCTGCTCGTTGGCTCGAGCTCCACCACCGCATGAACGAGGCGGAGGAGCTGCTCGAGCGGGCGCTGTCGGCTTCGCCGGGAGAGGCCGACGTGGCGGCCGAGCTTGCCCAGATCAAGATGCAATTGGGGCTGGAGGGCGAAGCCCGGCAGCTTTTCCGCGCAGCCTTCGACCGCGATCCGTTCAACGTGCGGTCGAAGAACATGCTCGAATTGCTCGACATGCTCGATGACCTGGCGAGAGAGGAAGCGGCCGGCTGCGTGCTCCGCTTCGACCGCCCGCGCGACGGCCTGCTCGCTCGTTACGCGGTCGAGTTTCTCGAAAAAGACTATCCCCGGTTGTGCGAGTTGTTTGGTTTTCGGCCCGCCGAGCGCCCGCTCGTTGAGATTTTCAACCAGGCGCGGGGTGTCGCCGGGGCGCAGTGGTTTGGCGCCCGGATGACCGGTCTGCCGTACGTCGGCCCCGTGGCGGCGAGCACGGGCAAGATCGTGGCGATGGTTTCGCCCAACGATCCGTCTCTGACGGGACAGTACAACTGGGCGAAAACGCTCCGCCATGAAATGGTCCACGTGATCACCTTGCAGCAGACCGAGTACCGGATTCCCCACTGGTACACCGAGGGCCTGGCCGTCTGGTCGGAAGGGCATCCGCGGCCGGAGAGCTGGAGCCGGTTGCTCGTGGACCGCGAGCGTCAAGACGAGCTGCTGGATTTATCAACGATCGATCTGGGCTTCACGCGGCCCGATTCCCACGCGGACCGGACGCTTGCCTACTGCCAGGCCGAGCTCTACGTCGAATACATGCTCCAGGGGCGACCGCAGCAGGTGCTCCGCGATCTGCTCGCAGCGTATCGGGAGGGGCTTTCGACCCGCGAAGCGATCGAGCGGGTGTTTGGCGTGCCGATCGGAGAGTTTGAAGCGGGATACCGGCGGCGCCTGGCCGAGTTGGCCCGGTCGATGGCCGATCTGCTGCCGGAGGAAGAGAGGACGTTTGCCGAACTGCTGGCCGGCGCGCGGACCGACCCCAGCGACGCGGGCGCGGCTTCTTCGCTGGCCTACGCCTACCTGCGGCGGAACATGTCCTCCGAGGCATTCGAGTCGGCCAGAACGGCCCTCCAGCTCAAACCGCGGGACCCCAGGGCAACTTACGTGCTGGCGAGGCTGCACTTGAATGCCGGCCGGCACGAAGCGGCGATTGCCCTGCTCGAGGACTGCCTGGACGAAGACTCGCCCGACGCGAAGGTACTGAATCTGCTCGCCGGCCTTCATCTGAAGGCGAAAAACTACGACCGGGCCGAGAGTCTCTACCGGCTGGGCATGAAGCACAACCCCAGCAATCCGGCCTGGTTGAAACTCCTGCTGCGCGTCTACGACTGGCAGGGAAACGAGGAAGAGGCGGGCCGAGTGCTGGGGCAACTGGCGCTGGCCGACCCGCACGATATGGCAACTCGGAAGAGGCTGGTTGAATTATGCCTCAAGAGGGGGGATTATGAGGCAGCCATTCAGTGGGCAAGCGAGGCTATCGAAGTCGACGTCAATGACGCTAAGCTGCATAAGGCATTTGCCGAAGCGCTGCTTGCTCGTCATAATCGAGAGACGGCCCTGCGCGAACTGGAGGCGGCGGTGCAGCTTGAGCCCGCCAATCTTGATTATCAACTGGCGTTGGCCGAATTGTATCTAGCTCTTGGAAAGACGGCGGACGCCCGGGCGGTCCTGGACCCGGTTGCGGAAGCGACCACCGGCGTGCCCAAGGTCCGTGAACTCTTGGAATTGCTGAGACTGCTGGAGGCGAACCAGAAGCCGTGAACCGCGACACCCTTTCCGGCGAGCGCGAGCGCGAGGGCGAGGCGACGAAGTGCCCGACCGTCTCGTTGGCCGATTTTCAGCAACTGATCCGCCGGATGTACTTCCGCAAGGACGTGGAGCGGGGCGTCGAGGGGACATTCATGTGGCTGATGGAGGAAGTCGGCGAGCTGGCCTCCGCCCTCCGCCACGGCACGCACGAGGAGCAAATGGGCGAATTCGCCGACTGCCTGGCCTGGATGACGACGATCGCCAACGTGGCGGGCGTCGACCTGAGCGAAGCGGTGCAGCGGAAATATGGCGGGGGGTGCCCGGGCTGCGGGCAACTGGTCTGCACGTGTCCCGACGCGGGGAAACCATGAGCCGGCAGATTCTGTTGACCATTCTGGCGGCCATCCTGGCGGCGCCGTCGATGGCCGCACCGGCCGAGCCGGGCCTGATCTCCCAGGTGGACGTCGGTTTTGCCGGCCGTTACAAGGCGGGACTTTGGACACCGGTCCGCGTCCACTTCGGCTCTCCGCAGGGCCTGGAGGGAGCGGTGCTGAGCGTGATCGTTCCGGATGGCGACGGGGTGCCATCGCGGGTTTCAGCCCCCCTGCCCTCCCCTGCCCCGCCATGGCTGCTGGTCTACGCGCGATTCGGCCGCGTCCGCGCGGAGATGACGGTCCGCCTCGAGCGGTCTGGCGAGGTGCTTGCCGAGCGGAAGTTCGTCGCGTCGGATACGGCGCGCGGGGGCACGTTCCCGCCGGCGCTGCTTTCGGAACAGCGGCTCGTGGTTGCCGTTGGCCGTGCTTCCTTGGGGCTCGAGGACGCCGTGGCGCGGATGCGCGAACCGGACGGTCGGCGGACCACCGTCGCCGGGATCGAAGACGCCGCGCAACTGCCCGACCGCTGGTATGGCTACGAGGGCGCTGCGGTGGTCGTTCTTTCCGGCGCTGAACTGGAGACCTATGCCGGGCTGGGGCCGGGCGATGGCCGGATCGAGGAACTGGCCAAATGGGTCCGCCGCGGAGGCCGGCTGGTGGTGGCCGTCGGCGAGCATGGAGACGCGCTGCTTGCCGAAGGCAAGCCGCTGGCCGCGCTCCTGCCGGGCAGGTTTGTCAAGACGGTCCCCTTGAGCCAGGCGCGGTCGCTGGAGATCTTCGCCGACAGTACCGTGGCGATGCCGATGCGAGCCGGCGGCCAGCTCCTGCGGGCCGCCCAACTTGCCGACGTCGAGGGACTTGTTCTGGCCGGCGAGGGGAATGTGCCCCTGGTCGTCCGCCGGGCGTGGCAATTCGGCCAGGCGACCTTCGTCGCCTCGGACCTGGATCGCGGGCCGATCGGCCAGTGGGCGGCGCGCGAGCAGTTCGTCGCTCGGTTGCTCGGTTGGCCTGTCAAACCCACCGAGACTCCGGATGAAGACAAGGCAATCCTCCACTTCGGATACACCGATCTGGCCGGCCAGCTTCGCAGCGCGCTCGACCAGTTCGAGGGGGTGCGGCAAATTCCGTTTGCCGTCGTGATCGGCGTGATTGGGGTCTACTTGCTGCTGATCGGGCCGGGCGACTACTTCTTCCTGCGGAAGCTCGTGCGGCGGATGGAGTGGACATGGGTCACCTTCCCGGCCGCGGTCGTGCTGTTTTGCGCGGGGGCCTACTACCTGGCAGTGGCCACCAAGGGCAATGAAACGCTTGTCAACCAGGCGTCGGTGATCGACGTGGACACGCTCAGCGGCAACCTCCGCGGCGCCACCTGGGCGAATGTCTTCAGCCCGCGGATGCAGCGCTGCGACGTCGGTTTCGCCCCGAGCGGGCTGCCGGCCAGCTCGAAGCTCGGCGGGGAAATCGTCGCCGGGTGGCTGGGCATGCCCGGCAGGGCCCTGGGTGGAATGAACCCAGCGACCCCTCCCCTGCCCGTCTGGCCGGAGCCCTACGATTTGCAGCCGGCGGCGGGGATTTCGCAACTGCCGATCCAGACCTGGTCGAGCAAGAGCCTGACCGCTCGCTGGTTCGGCGAGGCCGGGGCGACGCTCGAAGGCAAGTTGCAGGAACAAGGGCCGATCCCGGCCGGCAGCGTCACCAACCGGCTCGACTTCGCCCTCGAAAACTGCCTCTTGGCCTACGGCAACTGGGTCTACGAGCTGGGCGATCTGGAGCCGGGCCGATCGATTCGGATCGGCCCCGCGCTGCCGCGGCGCGAACTGACCAGTTTTCTCACGGGACGCAGACTGGTCTTCGATGAGAAGGATCAAGACCGCGAGCGAGCGACCCCCTACGACCGCGAGAGCGTCGACGTGAGCTACATCCTCAGGGCGATGATGTTCTTCAGCGCCGCGGGCGGGCGCACGTACACGCGGCTCGAGCACTGCTACCAGGGATTTGCCGACTTGAGCGACCTGCTTCAGCCGGATCGCGCGGTGCTGGTGGCGCGGCCCGCCGCGCGGGACGCCCAGAGCGTTTGCGCCGGCGGGGCCGAGGTCCGCATCACGGCCGGCGGCGCGCCGCTGGCCCACCGAGTGAAGCACACAACCGTCTACCGGTTCGTGCTGCCCGTCATCCCGGAATCGAATCGATAGGAAGAAGCCGTCAGCCGTCAGCCATCAGCCGTCAGCCATCAACCATTTATTGAGCTGTAACCTCTTTCCGCCATGATCAAAACCGAAGACCTGACGAAAGTCTACGGCGACCTGAAAGCGATCGACAGTCTGACGCTCGAGCTCGACGAGGGCGACCTGTTCGGCTTCATTGGTCCGAACGGTTCGGGCAAGACGACGACAATGCGGATCCTGGCGACGCTGCTTCAGCCGAGTTGGGGCGAGGCCACGGTCTGCAATTACTCGATCTACACGCATCCGAAGGAAATCCGCCGCCTGATCGGCTACATGCCCGACTTCTTCGGCGTCTACGACGACATGAAGGTGATGGAGTATCTTGAGTTCTTCGCCGCGGCCTACCGGATCAAGGGGGCCGCGCGCCGCAAGAAGTGCGAGGAGATGCTCGAGCTGGTCGACCTGGGCTACAAGCGCAACGCCTTCGTGACCAGCCTTTCCCGCGGCATGACCCAGCGGCTGGGCCTGGCGAGGGTCCTGCTGCACGACCCCCAGGTGCTCCTGCTCGACGAGCCGGCAAGCGGCCTGGACCCCAGAGCGCGGATCGAAATCCGCGGGCTGCTCAAGGAGCTGCGAAAACTGGGCAAGACGATCATGGTCTCCAGCCACATCCTGCCCGAGCTGGCCGACATCTGCAACAAGGTGGGGATCATCGAACGGGGCGAGCTGCTCGTCTCGGCCGAGGTGGCCGAGGTGATGCGCCGGGTCCGCCAGCGGCCGGTGCTAGTGATCGAGATTGTCGGCGACCAGGATGCGGCGGCCAGGCTGCTCGAGCAGCAGGAGTCGGTCGACTCCGTCGAGCAGAAAGACGGCCGGCTCTACGCCACGCTCAGCGCGGAAACGGCCGGCTACACCGATCTGGCCACCACGCTGATCGAGGCCGGCTTCAAGATCAAGACGTTCAAGGAAGACGAGATCAACCTGGAAACCGCGTTCATGCACCTGACCAAGGGGATTACGGCGTGAGCGGAGGCGGTTGACACCTGAGTTCCACGGGCAACCGGTCGATCTTCGCCGCCAGGATGAAGTCGTTCTCCGACAAGCCTCCAATCGCGTGGGTCCAGATGGCAATCCAGAGGTGGCGGTAGCCTTCAAGGTGCATGTCGGGGTGATGCCCCTCCTGCTCGGCCAGCGCGGCGACGCGGTTGAGAAAGTCCATCCCGGCCCGGAAGTCTTTCGTCTCCCAGTCCTTGCGGATCCGCTGCCCATCGTCGGTGAGCCGCCATCCGGCCAGAAGGCCAAGCTGCTCTCGGGCCTGGTCCACGGTGAGCCGGTCGACGCCCCCCTCGCATGGCCGGCACTTCTTGGACGCGAGTTGTTCAGGGTTTCCACCGATCATCTGGTTCGTCCTCCAGTCGTGCGCGAGGCGTTTCCTGAATGGTATGCCTCTATCCCGGGGTTCGACAAGCCTCTTCCCTTTTCGTGGGACGGAATTCACTCTGTTTGCAGCCATTTTCGTAGAACGGGCCTTCCCGCAGAACAGTCTCCGCGATGCGCTGCATTGCCGCGGCGCCCGATCCGTCTTCCCTTGGCGGAGGGGTGCACCGGAGGTGGCCGCGGCGCCTATAATTTCCATCGAAAGGTTTTCACGAAAATGCGCCTCCGACCGGGAGTCGGCAGTCCCGGCGGGGCGCCCTCATGCCGTGGAGATATGTGCATTGCTGAGCATTCAGATATCCGATCGGGCGAAGAGCCAACTCGTTAAGCTCGGGGTGGGCAGGGAAAGGTTCCTCCGTATAAACGTCGTGCCGGGCGGTTGTTCGGGCAACAGCTACTCGGCGGCAGTCGACGACGCCCTGGGGGAAAACGATAAGCTGGTCTATCAAGAAGACGACCTGCGAGTCGTCGCCGACCGGCAAAGCGCCCCGTACCTCGACGGTCTAGACCGAAGTTCCATCCTTAGGTGAATCGTATCTTACTCGGGGATCGGGATTTAGGACAGAGAGGCGGTTCTCAATTCTGACTACACTTGACGAGCCGGAAAGCTTCGGCGTGGAGT
>JAMOAF010000971.1 GCA_023621895.1 Planctomycetota bacterium | reverse complement strand
CAAATCCCGCCGGCTTGCCCGGCGGATCCTTCGGCTTCCCACTACATCAGCGGCCCGCCTCCCCCCAAATCCCGCCGGCTTGCCCGGCGGATCCTTCGGCTTCCCACTATCCCCACCCGGCTTGCCCGGCGGATCCTTCGGCTTCCCACTACAGCAGCGGCTCGCCCTGGCCAGCGGAGTGGCCGGCAGGCTCGAGGTCAGTTGGGTCGCGGAAGCGATCAGCCACCTTGGCGATTTCGATCAGAAAGACCCGCCGCAGCGCGTCGTAGCCGCGCTCGTTCGGGTCTTCCAGATTCATGCCGTACCAGTAGTGGGGGTCTTCCCGGCAATAGACGCCCCGCCACCAGTTCGTACAGTGGATTCCGTGGCCAAGAAAGGTCTTGTACATCGGAACGAGATGGACATTCGCCCGTCGCGAGGCCGCATCCCGGATGATCCGGTTGTATTGGGCCAGAATCTCCAGTCCGTCGTCCCAGCGTGGCAGACCCGCAGTGGCCGCGTCGCCGACTCCGTCCGACGGATCATAAATATCGGCAAGAAAAATGTCGCAGCCGCCGGGAAATTTTTCATCGAGCAAATCGAGCATCCGCTCAAGGCGGATTCTGAAGTTCTCGATCCACGGGCCGGCCTGTTCCAGGGTTGCGCCATACATGGCCCCTTCTCGCGGCGGTCTGCGGCCGTAGTCGTGGATCAAGTCATTGCCCCCGCTCGTCATCACCACCAGGCCGCGCAGGGTGGGGTTTTGAATCGCCAAATCGTTTTCGAGGATCTCCAGATGCCGCAGAGAGGTGCTGCCCGAAACAGCGATATTGCTGACTTGAAGGTTGCGCATAACGGCCGAAAGACAGAGCCCCTTCATGTCGTCGAATTCGTCATCGGGATTCCTGGCGAGGAGATCGAAGTAACTGTGACCCAGCCGAGCGCCGAAGCCTGCCGTGACACTGTCGCCCACCCCGAGCAACAACACACTCTGGTCCGTCCATACGTCCTGAAAAGGCTCGCGCGCGACCGCCGGCCCGGCCGGCCCACTGCCTTCCGGTCGGGCGTACTGCCAATAGCGGTAGGCTAGGGTCCAGAATACAAGCAGCAATCCCAAGCCAGCCAGAAAGGCCACTCGAAGTCGTTTCGTCACGATCGCCTCCCTCTCTGCGCGTGGAAGCGCTGCCACCAGGCAGCGTGCTCGGTCGGAACCCAATCTATCCTACCAAGAAAGTGCGAGCGCGATCGCTGCCGGACTGCCAGCCGGCCGGCTATTCGATAAGCGGAGCGATCGTTTCGGGATGCTCGAACAGTTCCAGCCGCACGCCTTGGAGGTCCTTGCGGAGGGATTGAAACCGCTCGTCGTCGATTTTTTCGCCGCGGACCGCACGGATAAAGACCGCCGCCACCCGGCCGGGGTGGTCTCGGGCGACCTTGGCGTAGATTTCCGGGTCCTGTTCGCCGGAATCGCCGATCAGGATGAATCGCCGCTCGGGGTAGGCGGCCAGGATCGGCTCGATCGCGCGCAGCTTGGTTGCCTCCTGCGACTGGAGCAGGCCGAGCATCGAACGATCCTTCAAGCGAAAGTGCTTCAGATCGAACGAGCCGCGCGGGTAGCCCTCCGCGTCGACAAACTCCGCCAGCAGTGGGTAAAGCTGCCAGGGGCTGCCCGAGACATAGTGGAAAACCGCGCCCGCTTGAGCCAACCGGCGATAGAGTTCCGGCATTCCGGCGACCGGTTTGAACTGGCGCAGGAACGTGTTGGCCAGGACAGCCCGGGTGTCGCCCACCTGGCTGTCCTTGATCGTGTCGTCGATGTCGGAGATGACCGAGAGCCCCTCAGGGCCGATCAACTGCGCGCGGCCGGAAAATCGCCGGCGATCGGCGGCCGGCAGAATCGCCTCGAATGAGAGCCAGTCGCCGTCCGCATTCTCCCGGTCGGCGAGGCTTGCGACCTCCGCCGCCGCAAGCAGGATGGTTGCCCGGAAATGGCCGTTGGGCTCCGACTCGCCGGCTTCATACGCCTTCTTGCCGATGCGGACCAGGATTTTCTTTCCGGACTCGTTGTCGACGAGGAACAGGCGCAGCCGGCGGTCGAGGTTTTCCGATTCCGGCGTGCCGGGCTCCAGATCGAGGCTCTTGCGGACGGCCAACACCAGCGCGCCGCGCCGCAGCGAGTCTTTCTCCGGTTCGTGGACGACGCCGTGGATCGGAAGCGTCCAGGTCTTGCCGTCGGCGCTCTGGTGCGCGGAGGTGGAAAAGAACACCACTTCTTCGTCGCGGCCTATGTCAGAGGTCCTTGCCGGTTGCCCGCCGCCCGGCGTTGCAGCATCGCCTGGGGGACTGGCACTCTGCGCGTGCCGCTGGCCGCATCCGAACACGACGGCAAGCCCAAGCGCGGTGATGAATGAAAGTGTCCGGCACATGGAGAGGCCTTCGTCTGGAACCGTGAGCGTGCGGATCGGCCTTGAAGGTCGCAATTCCATTGTCCACAGTATAGGCTGGTTGGGAAGGCGTGCGGAACGCCCGGGAATCGCGGCGGCGATTGAAGGGCCGCCGATGGGATAACCCACCACAATCCACGCCCCCACACCGAAGCCACGGAGTCCAATCATGCGCCCATCGACTCTGCCGCTCGTCATCACGCTCGCACTGGCGGCATCCGCCCACCCTGACGAACTGGTCTACAAGGAGCGCCTGCTCGGCGAGCTGGTCAAAAAAGTGCCCGCGATTCTCAAGACGTTCGACGCCCAGACCGGGCGCTTCGGCTCGGGCATCTGGATTTGCGGCGACCAGCATCCCATGTATCCGCTGGCCGTCGCCTATTCGACTCCCGGGGATAAGAACCCGTACTACCACGATCCAAAGCTGCTGAGCGTGATCGTCAAGTCGGGCGACCCGTTGATCGAGAAGATGGACGGCGAGGGACGGTGGATTTTCGAGAAGAAAGACGGCAGCACGTGGGGCATGATCTGGATGCCGTGGACGTACTCGCGCTGGATCCGCACCTTCGGCCTGATCCGCGACCAGATGCCTCCGGAGGCCCGCAAAGCCTGGACCGGCGCCCTCGGGCTGGGCTTCACCGGGATCAGCAAGAATTGTCTCGGGCACGTCCACAACATTCCGGCGCATCATGCCATGGGGCTCTATGCCGCCGGCACGATTCTCGATCGGCCCGATTGGCGCCGGCAGGCGGCCGACTTCATGGTCCGCGTGATCGGTTCACAATCAGAAGGCGGATACTGGCCCGAAGGCGGCGGGCCGGTCGTGGCCTACGACTTCGTCTACGTCGATGCGGTGGGCACTTACTACGCCATGTCCGGCGACCAGCGCGTCCTCCCGGCGCTCGAAAAGGCCGCCGCCTTTCACCGCCACTTCACGTATCCCGGCGGCCAGAACGTCGAGACAATCGACCAGCGAAACCCCTTCGCCGGCTCGATCGCCAGCGGCAACGCCGGCTTCACGTTCTCGCGCGCCGGCCGGGCATACCTCCAGAACCAATGGTCGCGCCTCGGGATCGACCGTCTCGATGCCGACCTGATTGCCTCGCTGCTGCTCTACGGCGAGGAAGGGCCGATCGACGCGCCGCCGGCCGGCGAGACCGGCCAGACCTTCGTGCTCAGCGAAGGGGGCGTGGACCGCGCCGCCACCCTCCGCCGGGGACCGTGGTTCGTCTGTCTCTCGGCCTACACGACGCCGATCGTCAACTCGCGGTGGATTCAAGACCGCCAGAATTTGGTCAGCATCTATCACGACAAGACCGGCCTGATCGTGGGCGGAGGCAACACGAAGCTCCAGCCCGGCTGGAGCAATTTTACCATCGGCGACCCGGCGCTCTTGGCCCACGCGCCGGGCGATGAGAATCCGGATTTCATCCCCAAGGGCGAGCTTCACCACGTCCCGTCCGCCGCCAGACTTGTGCTTGAGCCGGAAGCGGGGCTCGACCTGGCCTACGGCCCTGAGACCTGCCGCGTCCGCCTCGCCGTGAAAGACGAAGCGACACTCGAGTACCGGCTGGAAACGACCACGCAGTCCAACCTGCCGGCGGCGGGCCACTTGACGCTGCTCCCCCACCTCGGCGAAACGCTCGAGACGGCCGGCGGCACGAAGACGATCCTCGGCAGCGAACCGATCGAGCTTGCGCCCGAGCAAGTCGGCGGCTCGGTGACCCATGCGGGCTGGCGGTTGCGACTGCCCGCCTCGACGAGCTTGCGGTGGCCGGTCCTGCCCCACAACCCCTATCGCAAGGATGGCCGCGCCGCGCCGGCCGAGGGCCGGATCGTGATTCGCATCCCGTTCGATCAAGACCACCGCGCCCACCGCGTGGCGATCGAGATTCTTGGACGTTGAGAAATGCCGTGCATTTGCCTCGAACGAGCCGGAATGCGACAATCGGGCGATTGCCCCTTGCGCCGGCGGTGCTGCCCGCCTGCCGCTGCGCCGAGCCGGCGCCGAACGTTTCGAGAATCCGCACGACGTTCCTGGATGACGATCGGCCGTCGTGCTCGACCTCAATGAGCTTGCGTGATTCCGGGAGGAACTCACGAGAGCGCGATAGCCGCGTGGGCTTGCCCCGCGGCGCGCCTGCGCTGCGGCACAACCCGTACGTAACGAAACGCGGGGCAAGCCCACGCGGCTATCTGAATAACAGCCGATCACCCACGAATCACGCAGGTCGATTTAGCATGGGAGTGCAAGAAATGTCGCCAGACCTATCGCGTCGCGGTTTCCTCATCGGGGCGCTGGCCGCCGGAGTGTCGCCGGCTGTTGGTGGACTGGCCGCCCCGGCGGAGAAGCCGGGCATCCAGCCGCTGCCCGGCTCTGACAAACTGACGGCCTACGCCTTCGGGCCGCAAATCTGGATTCGCTGGGCCGACGACCCGGTCACCTGCTACCGGGCGCATCCCACGCAGAAATATCCCTATTTCTATCCGCTCAGCGGTCCCGTCTCGGGCCTCTCGCTGACCACCGAGACGGGTTCCTCCTATCCGCATCACCGTTCCCTGCTCTTCGCCTGCGACCGGGTCAACGGCGGCAATTACTGGCAAGGCGAGGTCGACGCGGGGCAGATCATCTCCGCTGGGCCGAAGCTGGGAATTTGCACGCCGGAGTCGGCGGAGGTACTCGACGCGTGCCAGTGGCACAAGCCCGGCGAGGCGGCCGTGATGCGCGACGAGCGGCAATTCAAGATTTCCGTCGCCGGGCCGCGGCTGCGGATCATCGATGCCCGCATCACCTGGACCGCGGTCGTGGACACCACCGTACTGAAGACGAACCATTCGCTGTTTGCCTTGCGAGCGGCTCGCGACATCACCCCCTGGGGCGGCGGCACGCTGGTCAACTCCAACGGCCAGGAGGGTGAAAAGGCGACGTTCGGCCAGGCGGCGGCCTGGTGCGCCTATTTCGGCAAACGGCAGGGGAATCCGGGCGTGGTCGAGGGCATCGCCCTGTTGGATCACCCCAGCAACCCCTGGTCGCCGTCGAGGTGGTTCACCCGCGACTACGGTTTCATTTCTCCGACGCCGATGAACTTTCTCGAAAAGTCGTGGGAGTTGGCGGCCGGCCAGTCGGTGTCGCTCAAGTACCGAGTGCTCCTGTTCGCGGGGGACCCGAAAGAGGCGGAGGTCGAGCGAATTTACCGGCAGTGGAGCGGTTGACGCGGCAACCGATTGGCAGCAGCGGCCTTCTACCTCGCGGCGATCCCTTTCAGACGCCTGACCGGCTCGTCGCCCGCAAGGTACAGGTCGCTGCCGACGAAGCTGAAGCATCCGACGCGCTTGAGTGCGCCGAGGACCTCGACTTCCACGTTGGCGGGGCGGATGCGCACGAGGACGTTGCCGAGGTACGTGTAGACGTTTCCGTCCGGACCCTTGACGTAGTCCCATTGCGCTGTGCCTTCCGCCCAGGGAAAAGACAGCGATCGGGGCAGTTTCTTCTTGAACAGGATTTCGCCGGTGCGAACGTCGATCCCGTAAAGGAGCCCGCCGCCAGGCGCGTCGGGGTCCTCTGCCGTGCCAAGCAGCCGTCCGGGGGCCACCTCGACCACCGGCCCCGCCTTGTCCGCCCCAGAGACCGGCACGAAGTCGCGCACGAACTTCTTTTCACGCGTGTCCCACACGAAGAGCTTCGCGCTCGGGGGCCGCACGTCGCCTTGAAGCTCGTCGGTTGCCGTCTTGGTCGACGCCACCACGTAGCGTCCCTCCATCGCCGTGGTCAGCCAGTAGACGCGGTAGCCGCTCAGTGGCCGCCAGATTCCGCCGGACTGGCCCGAGCGGGGATCGAACCACCCGAAGCCTCCGCCCGCATAGTCGCGGATTCCGGCGCCGCCAAAATACACGAGCCGATCGGCGCCGACCGCGGCGCTGAACATCTTCTTGACGCGGGTCGCCGGGAAGAGCGATTCGACGACGCGGCGCGGATTGCTTTCGGGCGACTCGGGATCGGGCGGCTCGTGGCCCGGCGGCCCGCCCTTGAGCAGCGTCCACGGGCGCGCCGGATCGAACTGGTCGATCGGGCCGCCCGGATAGCCGCTCCAATAGAGCTTCTCGCCGCAGCCCGCCAACGCGTAGATGCTCGGGCCGCCGTTGCCCAGCGGAGTTGCCTCGCCGGTGGCGGGATCGAACAGGAACCGGCCGATGTACGCCTGCGCGGTGCCGAACAGGCGGCCGTCGGGGAGCGCCGCGAGGCGGTGAATCGCCAGCGGATAGGTTTCCACGCCGGCCAGCTCGATGCGTTTCCAGCCCAGACTCTCGGGCGTCGCATCCGCCGGTGCGGGCTTGGGATGGCGCGCGGCGTCCGCCGCCGACCGCCACCACAGATAGGCTTTCGATCCGGCGGGATCGATCTGGCCGCGGTACACCTCCGGCTGCGGCGGCGCCTTGTCCCAAGGCGAGTCGCACGGCGTCCACGGCGGGTCGTTGCCGGTCTTGGGAATCATCTCTCCGTGGTAGAGCCAGAAATGCCGCGACGGCGATTCCGGATCGTGCCTGACGGTCGCCCGAGCGCCGCCGCTGAAGGGCGAAATGGACACGTCGCCGCCGGCCTTTGTTTCAGCCAACAGTTTCTGCTCGCCCGACTTGATGTTGACCGCAACCAGGTACCAGGGAATCTTGCCGCTGGCCACATAGATGAACTGATCGTCGACGCCGATCGAGTATCCCCAGGCGCCGTGGGGCGCGTGGTCGGGCCCCACCGGGCCGTAGTCGCGGACCAACTTGCCGGTCTTCCAGTCGTAGCAGTAGGCGCCCGCCTTGTTGGGATTGCGGTAGTTGCCGGCGCCATAGACGAGGCCGTCGGGGCCGAGCACCAGTTGGCGCGTTTCGCCGACCAGGTTGGGCACGAGGATGCCGCGGTCTTCGAGCAGGTTCGTGGCCGGGTCGTAGACGAAGAGGTTCATCCCCGAATCCCAGTCGGGCGTGACGATGTAGTACTTGCCGTCGGGCGCCAGCAGGCCGCCGTGCATATGAATCTGCCGGCGGTCGGGGAACCGCTGCTTTTTCACTTCCCCCGTGGCCAGATCGCAGGCGTAGAGCCAGGTCGGCCCCGAGTAGGACTTGAAGTACCACTGGAGCGCGTCGTAGGTCTTGCCGTCGGGATTGGGAATGAGTTGAAAGGTCCAGCTTGTCACGCCTCGCGCCGGCGCGGCGAGCGTTTCGGGCTCCAGCGTGGGGGCTTGTGCAAGTTGCCGGGCAAGGTCGGGCTGATCGACCGGCCGCCAATCCGCGGCAGTCGCCTGCGCGCCGGGAATCAACAGCACAACCAGTGTCAACAGCAGATCCGCGCTCATGACATGTCTCCTACCCTGGGGCCGACTTAGAGGAATTTTACACCCCGCTCGTCGAGCGCAGCCCGTAATACTCGACCATCGATTTCGTCGGGCGTGGCTCGGGCGGCAGCCGCCATCGCCGCGGCCAATCCGGCCGCCTGCCCCAAACCCATGCAGGTGCCGGTAACACGATACGAGGCGTGGGCCTCGTGCGTCCCGGAGATGCAACGACCCGCGAAGAGCAATCCACGGACCCGCTTGGGCACCAGGCAGCGGTAAGGAATCTCAAAAGGCTTGGCGGGAATGCGATGGGCCAGTTTGTCGTCCGGATAGATCTCGTGGATATCGCATCCGAAGGCACAGGAAACCACGGCGTCTTCGAATCGGCGTCCGGCCATGACATCGTCGGCGTTCAGGGTGTATTGCCCCTCCATATGACGCGATTCCCGGACTCCGAGCGACGGCGCCGTCTG
>JAMOAF010000353.1 GCA_023621895.1 Planctomycetota bacterium | reverse complement strand
GGTAACGTACCCCCGGGCGAAGAGCTTCAAGTTGAATTCGAAGTTCTGCTCAGCCCGGCGGAGGTTTTCCTCGGCAACGAAGATGTTCCCTTCAATCTTCTGCTTCTCCTCCGCATAGACGCCCTCGATGTATTCCTGCAAGGATATCTTGGCCGTTTCGTAGTCGTTCCTTGCCTGGATCACGCGGGCTTCACTGCTGTTGCAGACGATCTGTTGCTGCGTGAACTCCTGTTCCAGCGCGGAAGAATCCAAACGGCAGAGCACGTCGCCGGGATTGACATAGGTGCCCTCCGGGATCAATTCGAGGATCATCGTTCCCCCGCCGCCGCGGCTCTCGACCTCGCAGCGGATTTCTATATTGCTGGCGCTCTCGATGTTGCCGCGCTCGGTGATGTCGTGGATGAAGTCCGCAGTCGTGACTTCGTGGAACATCGGACCCGTGTCCTGCGAAGTCAGCGAAAGCTTCGGGAACGTCAGCCATGCCAGCGCACCGATTCCGAGCACCAGAGGCAGCCCGATCAGAAAACCACGGGCCGAAAATCCGGCGCGCCGTGGTCCAGAGCCTGAGCGACGACAAGGAGAATTGCGAGGCATGTGAGGCCTTTTCGTACAAATCCGTAAAGCGACCCGGCGCGGGATCACGCAAACACCACGACGTGCCACCGCCGCGGACTTCAGTCAAGATCGAGTGGTTACGATCGCACAAGGCAGGGCGCCGACGTGGCATCGACGCCTGGAGCGCGGCGCCGCCAGCGCCGTCTGCCGGTGGGGACCGTCTCAAACGGTTGCATTCCAGGAACCGCCCAAAAGGCGGCACCGGCCGCCGCCCGCACCCCGGTGTCTCAACCCTGACGACCCGCCTGAAACATCGACGGCAATTCCAACCCTATGATAATAGAACCCCGGGCGTCTGTCACGGTTTCGCTGACTGTAGCGGGGTACGTCCCGCCCTGCAATGGGGGCTACTGACTAAAAACGCCCCGCCTTGGAGTCATCCCTCGGAATCGTGTCGATGGGAAACGGACCGCGGATCGATTCGGGCACTTCTGGCGGGTTGAATCGGTGCTCGATCGGGAGGTCGTAATCAGGCCAAATGGCCCGGTCGCCTGTGTCGTAGCGCAAAACGGAACGATCCACGTCCCGGGGCGCGGCCGCCGTGGCATCCTCGACGCGGTCTGTGGCATGGCTGCCAGCCGGCGCCGCCTCCTCACCCCGGCGGCAGCCGGCGGCTAGCGCCAGCAGGGCGACGTAGAGGATCGATCGAAAAAGAGCCATCGGATTGGCCGGTAGTCGCTGGAGATTTCGAGGCGCGGGGCCCCACCTGCCCCATTTTAGCTTGTCGCACCCCCGGCCGTGAACCCTTTTTGGCGGTGCGGCCGCTGGTGACGGTTACACAGTCTACAACGCCGGCCGGGCCGCAAAAACCGTCGCGGGGGGCGAGTCGGGGCGACTCGAACCCGCGCATCGGTCGATCTGGAGACTGGGGCCCAGAACATGCCGAATGCCGTGAACACAGGGAAACCAGGACACCAGGACGCCGGTACGCTCAGAGTGCTCGTCGTCCACCCTCGGCGGGTCGAGCGAGTCCGCCTGATCCGACCGCTGCGCACACAATTCGGCCGCAACGTGCAGGTCTTCGAAGCGGCCGTTCGGGCCGAAGCAGTCGAGCATCTCGCCAGGCAGCCGATTGACGTGGCCCTCGTCGGCGCGCGCGTCGACGGCGGCGGCCTGGGGCTGGTATCGACCGTGGCGGAGGCCTACCCGCAGACCGCCACGATCCTTGTGGCCGATGCCGATTCGCCTTCCCTTGCGGCGGGGGCGGCCGAGGCGCCCGGCGTGGAGACAATCGTCGCCGGAAAGATCGATGCCGAATCGTTGGCACGCACCGTCGCCAGCGCCGTCCGCCAGGTCCGATTGCTGCTGGACTACCGCCAGACGGTCCGCCGCATGGAGGAGACGCACGCGGAACTGGACCTCTTCATCCGGGCGCTGTCGCACGACATGAACGCGAACTTCATGATCATGGAGCACTCGTTCTCGCAGCTTGAGCGCTGCCTCGGCAGCCAATGCCCCGGACAATCGGGACTGCTGGAGCTTGCCGCCCATGTGCGAGCCTGCATGACCGAGTCGAAGCGGTTTCTCAATGACCTGATCGACTTGGGACGGACCGGCAGCGTCGAAATGGAGCCGGAGGCGGCGGACACCGGATCGATCGTCGACGAAGTCCTGTTCGAGCAGCGGGCACTGCTGGAAGAGCGAAATGTCGAAGTCCAGGTGCTCGGACCGCTGCCGCGGTTGTGGTGCAATCGCCGCCGGCTCAAACAGATCGTCACCAACCTGGTTCGCAACGCCCTGCGGCATGGTCTGGATGGCAATCGTCCGAGGCTGACGATCGATTCGCCCGACCTGGGGGAACGAAACAGGACGACTGCCGCGCTTCGGATTGGCGACAACGGCCGCGGGATTCCTCCGGCGTGGCGCGGCAAGATATTCGAGCCCGGCTGCCGGCTGCCCGGGACCCCTGCGGAGGGCTCCGGCATGGGCTTGGCGATCGTGAAAAAAATCGTCGGCCATTATGGGGGCAATGTCCGCGCCGAGTCTTCACCCGACGGAGGGGCGGTGTTTGTCGTCGAATTGCCTTCCATCGGTCATGCCTTAACGTGTGCGGCCGACCGCCAGTCAGAACCGGCCGGAAATGGCTTCAAGCCCGATCGCCGTCTGGGCCACGACACGCCCCACAGCGACCCCCAACTTCATCCCCACCAGGGATTCGTTCGGCAAATCGAGCCGGGCCGCCCCCGGTCGTGAGAGGGGGTTTGGTCGTGTTCGAGGCAAGGTTCAAGGCTCAGTATCTCAATCGCCGAGAGTGGGCATGGCTCGGCCCTTGATAGGGCGCATTGGCTTCAGGAATTTGAACCTTGGGCATTGGATTTTGAACCTTGCTTGTTCAGGACAAGATCCAAAATCCAAGGTTCAAGGTCCAAGCCCAGTCTCCGGTCCTCCCAACCAATGGCCCTGTCTTGTCCGGTCTGGGCCATTGGAAATTGAACCTTGAATCTTGCGTCGTTCGGCACTCGCCTTGTGCGGCACCTCGCTTTTTGGCAAGCTGGTTGCGTAGAATAGCATGAGCGCTGTCGGCGCGACCGCATTCGCATCAGGCGTCCGAGAGCCGCCAGACGGTTGTAACAACCGGCTCAGCGGCGCATCAAACGAGAAGAGGACTGAAGAAAAACAGAGCTTCCGCCGGTGCCGGTGGCCAGAACAAGGGGTCTGCCATACCGTAGCAGCGGGGGGTGCAATACGAAGGAAGAAGCAATGACGACGTTCGGACTGCTGTTGTTCACCGCTCCGGCGATTCTGCTTGGCTTGTGGGCCCAGATGATGATTCGGTCGTCTTACGCCCGGGCGCAGCAGCAGCCGGCCCCTTTGAGCGGGGCGGCGGCTGCCAGGTATGTTCTCGACTCGGCCGGCCTCCAGAACATCGACGTGGAGATGACGCCCGGTCACCTGAGCGACCATTATGACCCTCGGCAGAAAGTCCTCCGGCTGAGCCACGAGGTGTACCAGAGCCGTTCGCTCGCCGCCGTCGGAATTGCCGCCCACGAGGCGGGGCACGCGATCCAGGACGCCAGGAACTATGCGCCGCTGGTCGTCCGCAACCTGGCCGTGCCGGCCGCCGGTTTTGGCAGCAATATCGGTTTGCTCCTGGCGTTCTTCGGCGTGGTCTTTTCGCTCCAGCCCTTGCTTCTGGCGGGGATTATCCTGTTCAGCTTCGTGGTCTTTTTCCAGGTCGTGAACCTGCCGGTTGAGTTCAATGCCAGCTCCCGGGCAAAAGAGCAGTTGGCCACCCTCGGGATTGTCAGCGCTGGCGACATGACCTACGTTCGCAAGGTGCTCAACGCAGCGGCGCTGACCTACGTGGCGGCCACGTTGCAGGCGATCCTCACGCTGCTCTACTACGTGATGAGGTATTCAAACCGCAATTGACCGGCCCCTTGGGACGCGTTCCAGCGTAGCCATCGAGCCCTGAAATCTCAAGCTTCGCACACGCCGGCAAAAACTGCCACCGCATAGGCGCGGCTGCGGCGGTGCGACTCGACCGCATCCATCGTGTCCGGCGTGCCTTGCTCGACCGCCTGCTCCAGCACCAGGAGAGGCTTCACGCCCTTGGCTTTCAACATCCGGGCGGCCTTGACATAATCGATGTCACCCTCGGTCAGATACTCGGTCCAGATGCCGCCGTTCGATTGCCGGAGATGCAGTTCCACCGTCCGGTCGGCATAACGGTCGAGCACCTCGTAGACCTTCTCGGCGTTGTTGCCCGTGCCGCGATAAACCCAGTGCGTGTCCAGGCAGAGCTTGACCAGCTTGGGGTCCGTCTGCCCCATCACGTGGTAGAATTCCCGGCCGCCGTCTTTCCATTCGGGGGCGTGGAAGTGATAGGCCAGCATGATCTTCAGTTCGGCAAGGCGGCGGCCGAGCTCTGTCATCGCGTTGGCCTGGATGGCAAGCTGCTCGTCCGACTTCCCCTGGCCGCCGAGCGGCGCCGGGTTGACGACGACAATCCCGAGGTCGATCATCTCCTTGGCTCTGGCCGCCGTCGCGACGATGTTCGCCACGGCCGCGTCCGCCTTCGCCGCTTCGTGAAGCGTGCCGCCGGCATAGCACGAACGCATCGCCAGGGAGTGCTTCTTCAGCAGCGGAATGATTTCTTCGGCAGCGGCCGGGCTGCCGAGCGTTGGCTCCAGACCGTCGACGCCGGACCGCCGGACCTCGGCCAACCCGGCGTCGAGGTTGGCGTTGAAGTCCTTCTTCTTCCGGCCGTACATGTTGGTCCAGCAGAATTGATTGCAGGCGACGTGTAGCCCGGCCTCGGCCGCATACGCAAATCGGGCGACCGGCGGCAGTGCGGTTGCCGCCGCGGCCGCGGTCTGGAGGAAGCATCGTCGCGTGATGGCAGCCATGATCGTTTCTCCTGTTGAGGCGATGGTTTTCGAGCCGCTTGGTTCTGACAAGTCCTCGGCCGTTCAGTATGCCGCGGCCCGCGCCGTTTGCAAGCTTTCCTTGTGCGTCGACCCGGCCACGGCCATAATGGTCGGTCCATCGGCCTCTGTCCATCTCGGCGCGGCAGGCCGGCACGGAGAATTTCGGCGCCATGACGCCGGGCTGCTGGTTCAACGCGATTCCGGCCGGAGGCCTGGTTCTCCTGCCCGACGGCTCGTCCAAGTGTGCATGCAGCTACCCGGTGCAGCCGTGGCTGGCGGTAGAGTAGCCGTCAGCCGTCAGCCGTCAGCAATCAGAGCATGTGAGACTTTCGAGTGGGGCTCCAAAAGCCATTTCACGCCGGAGTGTTTACCCAGGGTGTGCCGCGCGACGTTCGGGTGGTGTTGTGCAACACCGTTGGCGCAATGCGCGGAATTTTCGTATACGCCGAAGGCGTTTGCCAACGAAGCCAGGGGTAAGCTTCGCGGCTACGCCGCGGAGCGCAACCCCGGGTATGTGAAGCATTCCCACGTCTACTCTGAAAACCGCGACTAGGGCAGAGGTGACAGGTTGCGATGAACGGCGGCTCCAGGCTGATAGCGAAAAACTGAAAACTGAAAACTGAAAACTGAAAACTGAAAACTGACGGCTGACAGCCAAAGGTACCACGATGCTCACTACGCTGATTGTTTTCACCCTGGCGTTCGCCAACGACGAAAATCTTGCCGCGGCGGGCCGGACCTTCTATGTCGACTCGGCCGGCGGCGACGACGCCAGGGATGGCAGGTCCGAACAGGCGGCGTGGAGGAGCCTGGAGCGGGTCAACGCCGCCGAGTTGAAGCCGGGCGACACGGTCCGCTTCAAGCGCGGCGGCCAGTGGCGCGGTTCGCTCGTGCCGGCAAGCGGCGATCAGGCGGCGCCGGTGACGTACACGTCGTATGGCGAAGGGCCCAAGCCGCTCCTGCTCGGCTCGCGGCCGCGGAGCAGGCCGGAAGACTGGGTCGAGGTTGAAGACGGTCTGTGGGCAACTTTGCCAATGGAGTATCGCCGCGGCGAGCGGCTGGCGGATCTCCGCAACGGCCGATGGCGCCACCACCAGGAGGCCGGCGCGAGGATTGCCTTGGCGGAAGAAGACGCCGAAGGGGGCCGGATCGTCAAGATCACCTGCGACGGGAGCGGCCAGGCGTCGAACCACGTGCAGCTTTGGGGCCCCGCGGTGGCGGTCGAGGAAGGGGCCGCGCTGGAGATGACTTTCCTCGCCCGGTGCAGCAAGCCCTTTCCCATGCCCCGGATCGCGATCCTCGAAGGCCGTTCGCCCTGGACGCATTGCGCGTCCGCGGCGGCGGCCGGATCGATCGGCACGGAGTGGCAGACGTTTCGGGCAATTCTTCGCGTCAGCCGCTCGTCGCGGTCGGGCCGCCTGCACCTGAGCCTCGGCCGTATCCTGCCGGCCGGCGCGGTGTTCGAGCTGCGGCCGCAGGACCTGCACGCGGTGACCGCCAACATCGCCGATCCCCTCACCGTGGACGTGGGCAACGTCATCTTCGATCATGGCAAGGTCTGCGGATGGAAGAAGTGGTCGGTCGAAGCGCTCGAGAATCCGTACGACTATTATTACGACGGCTCGTCGTGGCGCGTGTTCCTCCGCTCGCAGGCCAATCCGGCGACGCTCCACGAGAGCATCGAGCTGGCCATGGCGGGGCACGTCGTCAACCAGGGGGGCGCCCACCACGTGGTTTACGACGGCCTGGCGGTGATGTATGGGGCGTCTCACGGGTTTGGCGGGGGCGGCACCCATCACCTGGTGATTCGCAACTGCGAGCTGGGCTACATCGGCGGAGCCCACCAGCACACGGTCAACGGCCGACCAGTCCGGTTCGGCAACGCGATCGAGTTCTGGGGCGCGGCCCACGACAACCTCGTTGAAGGCTGCCGCATCTGGCAGGTCTACGACGCAGCCCTGACCAACCAGGGGCGCAGCCCGGATTCAAAACAGGTCAACATCACCTATCGCAACAACTTCATCCGCAACGCCGAGTACTCGTTCGAGTATTGGAACCACCCGGAGACAGCCCTCACCGAGAACATCCGCTTCGTGAACAACACGTGCGTCGATGCGGGCGTGGTCTGGTCGCACGCCCAGCGGCCGGACCGGAACGGCAGCCACCTGATGTTCTACAGCAACACGGCGGCCACCTCGGGAATCGAGGTGAAATACAACATTTTCTACAACCATACGGAGTGGGGCAGCCGCTACGACCGGGGCTGGAGGACGCTGCCCGAGGTGGACTACAACCTCTGGTACAGCCGCGGCGGGGTGATCGCGCGCTGGTTCGGAAAAAGCCTGGCGAGCTTTGAAGACTACCAGCGGGCGACGGGACTGGAACAGCACTCGGTGTTTGCCGACCCGCTGTTCGTCGATCCGCAAGGGGGCGACTACCGGCTCGCGCCCGGCAGCCCGGCCCATCGACTCCGCTCGGACGGCGGCCCGGTCGGCGCGGACGATCCACGAGAGGGCTCGGAACGTCGGTGATTGCTGCTGGTTCCCAAGCTCCCATTCTCCTGGTTCCCAAGCTCCAGCTTGGGAACCGCCGCCCCGCACCACTGGCCGCGCGGGCCGGCCCAACGGACCCGCACGAACCTTTGCTCTGGCAATGACTTGCGTCAATTCAGGCCAACCGGCTGAGTGATCAGGACTGGCCCGGCGACGGAGGCGGAACTGGCGTCCTTGCCCGCCTTGATAGAACTGCCAGAATTTGCGGCATATTTAGAATGTGGCGAGAGTGCGCGACACGGGGAGTAATCTACACTTGGGTAAACTGTTTTGTCTGGGCAAATATTGCAAGTTGTGGTGACCCGTGTGAAAATGCACGATGGCGCCCCGGCTGGCAGAGAGTCCTATGGGCTGGACCGCCCCCTTGCCAGCGATTGCACGTTCTGAAATCCGCCGAAACTTGGAGCCACTGGAATGAGATACGTTTCCTACTTCGTTGCTTGTTGGGCGCTGCTGGCGATCGCCGTTTCCGGTGCATGGGCGGCGGACGAGCCGGCCAAAAACAAGGCCGACGCGGCGGCAGTTGAGAAGAAGGTCGAACCGGAGAAGAAAGCCGAGCCGGCCAAGAAAGCCGAACCGGAGAAGAAGGCTGAAGAAGCCAAGCCGGCGGAAAAGTTGGCGGAAAAGTTGGCGGAAAAGCCGGCCAAGACCGAGGTGAAGGCGGCGGAGGCCCAGCCCGCCGAGGCA
>JAMOAF010000151.1 GCA_023621895.1 Planctomycetota bacterium | reverse complement strand
GTCTTTCACCATGATCCGTCTCCTCTTTTCCGCCGTATCCTACAACCGGCGCCAGCCGTCTGCAAGCTGGCACTTTTTCGATCTTCGCGCTGTCGATCAATTCGTCGGGCAGCATCGGCGGTCGCGGCCGATTCGATGACGGTTTCCCGATGCCGAGGCGCCTGGTAGAATGCGGATGAGAGACTTGCCATGTGCTTCGTTTGCCGGGGCAGAGACTGCATGGAGTCCTGAGGCGTCCCGCTGGACACGACTTGATCGGGACCAAAGGCATTCCGCGTGAAAACGACCTCTTCGTCACTGCTTCCGGCAGCCCTTTCCGTTGCCGCGGCCGTGCTGGTCGGCGCGGCGGCGTTTTTTCTCCGCGAGCGGCTCGGCCCGTGGCAGTATGCTTTTTATTCCGGCGGGCTGCTGGCGCTTGGCGGCGTTTTGCTGCCCTGTGCGCGATGCCTCCGAGGCTGGGCCGGCAGGCCCGTCGGACGAACCGGGTCCGCCGGCGCCGGCCAGGGGGAAGTCGGCCTGGGAGAGGGGTTGCCGCGGGAGCTTGCGGCGCTATTGGACGAGCGCGTGCAATCGGTTGAACAGCGGGAGCGGGAACTGGCCGACCGGCTGGCGGCCTATCGCGAGTGGTTCGAGCTTCCTCCGCCGATCAGCTTGGGCGAATCGCGGCAGCCAACCGCGGAGATGTGGGAGCGGGATCGGCGGTTGGCCGGCCTGCTGGAGGAGAGGACCAAGAAGGCGTTCGAGAAGGTCCGGCAAAATGCGTATTCGCCGGGAGGTGAGTTCGATGCCAGACTCGTTCGCGACGACGTGGTCGAACTTGTCACCACCATCGCGCGGCTCTACGGGAGCGACCCGGAGAACCCGATCTCCGGGGTGAGCGTCGAGCGGATTCTCCGCGCCGCCAGCCGTTGCTGCCTGAAATTCCTGACCGAGCTGGAGGCACTGCCGCTCGACGTGCGGAACTACGACCTGGCCACGGTCTACGGTTATGTGCGCCAAGCCGTTCGGGTTTATGAACTGTACCAGTCGGCCAGTCCCTTCATGCCATGGCTCGCGCGAGCCTACTACGGCACCCGCTTCGCCATGGGCGCCAACCCACTGGCCCTGGGCGCCTGGTGGTTTGCCGGCGCGCTGGGGAAACGGGGCGCAACGGCCCTGGCCGTCAAGCTCGCCAACCGCTGGGCCCTGAATTTTTTGCATGACATTGTCCGCGTGATCGGCTTCGAGGTGGCGAGCGTCTACGACGCGGGTTTTCGCTACCGGGATCCAAATTGGTGCTATGCCGCCGAACTGACTGACCTGGTGCGGCGATTTCCTGGTTCGGAATCATCGTTGCGCAGCGCGATGAGCCAGATCCTCTCGCTGCAACTGCGGAATGAATACGACCGCATCTACTTTTTCCGCTGCCTTGCCGAGCACAAGAGCGCGGATTTCAGCAGAATCCAGCCATCGGCCCTGCTGCCCGAGCAGCGCAGGCAGATTGCCGAGCGGCTCGAAGCGTTCCTGGCCTCGCACGTTGCCCAGCGGGAAACGAAGACCACCGAGCGCTGGCGAGCGGACGTTGAGCGCCGGCTCGATATCCACCTGGCGATTGCCGAACCGGCGCCGCCGCGCCCGCAAGCCGAACAAAGCCGCGACGCGATCCGGGCACTCGCCGGATACCTGCTCGAGATCAAGCAATGCGAGCCGGAGACGCTTGCTTCCCAATTGGCGGAGACAACCGTGGCGCGGAGCCTGCCGAGCGGAACCCTGCCGGAGGTGTGGGCAGCCCTGCGCGACAATCCTCCCTTCTTCTTCGAGATTCCGGAACTCCAGCCCGGCGGATCCGCGGCCAAGGACTTCGTCAAGGACCTGGTGTGGCTGTCGGTGCGCGTGGCGCCGCGCTATGCGGCCGCGGATGAAATTGCCATCGCGGCGGCCGTCCACCTTCGCGCCGGCGCCAGGGAGACCAGGGCGCTGCTTGATCGAGCGTATGCCGACCACGTCGCCAGCTTGTTGCCTGCCGACGCGCCCATCCGCCGCCTGCCAAGCGAGGTTGCGCGTGCGGTTCTCGACTTGATGGAAGACGATGAGAGACTGCTGTTTGTCTACGGCGGGGTTCTGCCGGTCGCCACGGACCGGGGCGGCCTGGCCGCCATCGACCGCTCCAAGGCGTGGCTTGTGGGCGTTGGCCGGCGGTTGGTAGCGCTGACCGTGAGCGACGCTGCGGAACTCTTCTGGCAGGGAGACAGCCGCGTGCGGTTGGAGTGCCCCAAGGGCCGCCTGAAGGGCGGCTGCCGACTGACCGGCGGTGAGTGGATGCGGGAAGCGACCCCATCGCCGCCGGTCCTCCTTGTGAAAGGGGCGCTGGTCAGGAGCAACGAGAAGTATTTCGCGCCGCTCGAGCGGTTCTGTTCCGGTGCCCCATGACTCGCCCCCCCCCGAAGAAGGCATCCCGAGCTGCCCGGATAATGGCCTCCGTTTATCCTGGTTCCCAAGCTCCGGCTTGGGAATCTTCCCGCCCCTCAACTTGTCCTGGTTCCCAAGCTCCGGCTTGGGAATCTTCCCGCCCCTCAACGATGGTTTCGTTCTTATTCCAGGCGCCGCTTGGCGGTAGTATCGAGCGAGCGCTGCCAAGCTGGAGCTTGGGAACCAGGTGCGGGTGGCGGTATGAAAGACCGAAATGGAGAAGAGAACCGCTCCCCCCGGTTGACTTTTTCGCACTGGGCATCATATTCATACGATCGCGCCTTGGGCGGGTGGCTTGGCGTCGAATTGGGCCCGTGGGGGTGCCCAATGCACCCACCCGGGGGTGGCAGTGATTCTGAGTCCGCTTGCACGAGTTTGTTCAATGTCAGTTCAGAGTTGTGGTCGGTTTCTGTGTGAGAGTCTCTTCCATCCCGGTCAGGTGGGGGCGATCGGTCCCAGTTCGCGGAGCCTGGCTCGCCGCATGGTGCGGTGGATTAATTGGGAACGGGTCGGCTCCATCGTCGAGTACGGTCCGGGCACCGGCGTCGTCACTGAGCAGATTTTGCGGAGCAAGCAGCAGGACACGCCATTCTTCGCAGTCGAGCTGAATCCAAATTTCGTGGCGGCTCTCACGCATCGTTTCCCGGGGCTTCCCGTCTGGCAGGACAGCGTCGCCAACATCGAGGCGATCTGTCGGCAGCAAGGCGTTCCCGCGCTCGACGCGGTTATCAGCGGTCTGCCATGGGCGGCGTTTTCGGATCGCCAGCAGAACGAGTATCTCGACGCGATGCTGAAAGTCCTCAATCCCGGCGGCTATTTTGCCACGTTCGCCTACCTGCCGGGGATGGCGCTGCCTTCAGCGCGGCGGTTTCGCCGCAAACTGCGGGATTACTTCAACGAGGTGCGCATCGATCGCACCGTGTGGGTCAACGTGCCGCCGGCCTTCGTCTATCAGTGCCGGCTCTGACCGGGGGCGGCTGCCGGCACGGCAGTCGCTTTCAGCCCGCGTCCGATGGCCAGCGGCGGGGGAACGATTGCCTCACACCCCCTCGCGCGGCAAGTGCGGCAGCGAGCCGGAATGCCGAATTCGCATGCCCGCGAAGCGGGCCCAGACTGCCAATGGACGGCCGAGGGCGTAATAGCAGAAGACCAGCGGCAAGGCCAGTTCGTGGACCGCAATCAGGGCGATCACTGCAAACACGAGTTGGACGAGGCTGAAGAAGTGCCGCTGGCCCCGCGTCCATTGGTTAAGCAGGTGGGGATAGCGGATGCGGGAGACCATCAGCGACGCCAGAACCACCGTCAGGATCGGCAGGCCGTGGCCGGTCAGCGCGACGATCCGCTCGCTCAGATGCCACGACGCCTCTGGCATCGCGTTCGCAGCCAGCCGCTCAAAACCCGGCAGGGCAACGGCAAATGACGCCAGCGTGGCGGCCGCCGCGGGCGTGGGCAGCCCGCGGAACCAGTCATGGTTGTCGTCGCCGGTGGCCTGCTCGACATTGAATCGCGCCAACCGCAACAGGCCGCAGAACATGAACAGGGTGCCGACGGCCCAGAGAAATCGCAGCGGGAAGGAGTTCGTCAGGCCGATCATGATGAACACGGGGGCGACGGTAAACGTGATCGCGTCGCAGAGGCTGTCGAGTTCCACTCCCAACCGGCTTGTCTGCTTCAGCAGCCGCGCCACGTAGCCGTCCAATCCGTCGAAGACCATGCCGACGTAGATCAAGACCCCGGCGTAGAAAATCCCGTTTATTTCGCCGAGCGTCTCCTGGGGCATCGTGGCCATCGCGATGCTTCCCAGGCCGCACGCGCCGTTGGCCAACGTCAGCAGCGTCGGCACCACGGCAAGAGTGGATTGTCTTCTGAGCAGCGCCATCGTAGGACCTCCCAGGGGTTGCCGCCGCACCGGCGGCACTTCTCACGGACCACCGGCGGCCGGTTCGCCGCCCGGCGCCTCGTCGGTTGAATACCTCGCCAGGATGCTCGATCCCGCCCTGACCTTCTGGCCGGGGGAAACGAGAATCTCCAGGCCCCTCTCACGCGGAAGGACCAATTCCGTCCGCGACCCCAACTTGATCATGCCAAACCGTTCACCGCGGCCGGCCACGTCGCCCGGCGCCATCCAGCAGACAATCCGCCGCGCAATCGCCCCGGCGATCTGCCGCACAACCAGCCGGCGGCCCCGAAAACCGGTCTGTTCAAAACGAATCTCCATCCGCTCGTTCTCGCGGGCGGACGCCGGACGCAGGGCATTCAAGAATTTTCCGCGGCGATATCGCAGGCCGACAACCCGGGCCGCGACCGGAGCGCGGTTGAGGTGAACATTAAAAACCGACAGGAAAATCCCGATCAGAACGGCCTCTCCGCCGACAAACTCGTCGGCCACTTCCTCGACCGCGACGATGCGGCCGTCCGCGGGCGAGACCACCGCGCCCGGCTCGCCGGGAATCTCCCGCTCCGGGTCTCGAAAAAACCAGGCCAGGCCGAGTCCGGCCAGGGCAAATCCGATCGCCAGCGGCCAGAAAACCACGGCGAAGACCGCGGCGAGCAGGAACATCAGCCCACCAAGCATGACCAGTTCCGCCAGGCCGACTCGGGCGAACGGGAGCCGGTTGCGCCAGTCAAACGGGTCGTCACTCGCCGCCCAATCGTAGCCCCCCTGATTTCGGAAGAACTTGACGTCCCGCGGATCGAGCACTTCGTGAGGGCAAGCGTTGGCTTCCCCTTGCCGGGTTTCGAGCATCCGGGCGACAAACCGCGGCCGAAATCTCTTCAGATACCATCGCCGGCAGACGCCCCAGGCCAGCTCGAGCTTCATGCACGTGCCGCCCCCCGGCTGGATCGACGTGATCTCGGCTGGCAACGGCTCGACAAGAGACTGTCCCCGCGAGATTTCTTCTACCGCCATGCTGGCGCCCCTGACTAACGCGCGGAAAAAGGTTCCTGTTCCCTTCCGGAGCCCTGACCATGTCGACCAAGCCGGGCGACCCCGGCACGGACCAGTTCCCAGACTCTGTCATTATGGGCATTCCGCCCGGTTTGCTCAAGCACGCCCCCCCACCCGCAAAAAATCACCCAGGATCCTCCCCCTCTGGGTGAGAATCTGCGCAATTTCGGCAATTCTTAGCGATCCGGCTGAAGTGCCGGCTTGGCGGAGGCCGATTCCAGATGCGGACGGTTATTTTTGAAGAAAAGGTCCGACCCGTGAGCGAGGGGCTCGCCACGACATTTCGCGTCCTCACGGAGACGCCGAACAGGGCGGCCGTTCGAGCGTTGGTCGCAGCGCTCGACTCACCGTTTGTGGCAGTGCGGCGGCGGGCGATCGAATCGTTGATCGCCCGGCAGACCCCCGGCGGTAAACGCGAGGTGCTCGCTCGCATCGATCAACTGGACGACGAGGGCCTCGAATTCTTCCGCCGAAACGCGAGCCGGATGATGCCCACCCTGCGTGCGGCGGTTCTCGATGCCGGCGACCCGCTGCGGAGCAATGCCTGCCGCGCGGCCCTGCTGCTCGGAGAGGTCGATTTGATCCCGTCGCTGGCAAGTGCCCTGGAGAGCTCTTCCGGCGCCGCCGCGGCGGAGTTGAGCCAAACGCTATTGGAATTGGCCGAACGGCTGGCGGAGCAGTTGAGCCAGCCGAAGGCGGAGCCGGGCAGGCGCGATCCGCGAACCGTTCGCGACAGTGTTCTTGGCCCCATCGAGCGAGCCATCGCCAACTATGGCAAGCATCGCCGCGCTGAATTGCTCGAAGCCTTCGCGATGCTGGTTCCAGCCGCCAACGCAACCCTACAGAACCTGCTCTCGTCGGCCCGCAATCCGGCAGCCTTGGCGCTGCATGACTGTCTCAGCCACAGCGCGCGCCCGGCGATCATGCAACTGGTTCTCGATCTCCTCGATGACGCGAAAGCACCCCTTGCCGCGATCACCGCGACCGCCCGCCGCGCAGACGCCGCGTTTGTCCGCCGCCTCCTGCGCCGCGCGGCCGATTGTCCCTCGCCGGGCCTGCGGAGGAACCTGAGACGCATCCACTCGTTTGCCTGGCTCCAGGACGATTGCCCGCTCGTCGACGACCTTGATGGCCACGAGCAAGAGGCTGCCCTGGCCCTCTCGTTGACGACCGCAACCCCGCGCGGCCAGACCTTTCGACTCATCCGCCGCCTGGTTCGCGGCGGCAAGCCGGACGGACGGCGAGCCGCGGCCAGAATGCTGGAAGAGTTCGCCGGCGCCGAGGCGAATGACTTGGCGCTATCGGCGCTCGACGACCCTGATCCGGTCATCCAGGCAAGTGCTCTCGGGCAACTGCGGCGGCGGAGCATTCCGGGGGCCTTGCCGCGACTGCTGCAAATGGCCGAAAGCCCTTACCCGGAGGTTCGCAGGACCGCCCAGGAAGGCCTCGCGGAATTCAGGCTCCAACAATCGCCGCCAGGCCGCCGGGATACTGGAGAATGATGCCGGCCCCAAACCGGGCGACAATCGGCAACACGGCCGATCCGCCACCAACAACCGAGCACGGAACAAACCGAGCCATGTGGCCGTGGTCCTTACTACCGATCGCTGCCGCCGCCGACCCGCGGCTTGAGAACGTCACGCGGAGTCTTCAGCTCCACCGGCAGCAGAACGACGTGGGCGATGCGATCATGCTCTTGGCGGGGTTGTTGGCGGCCGTGATCCTGCTCTGGCTGATCGCCCGCTGGACCGGGCGGCCGGCCAACTCGGACAGCCCTTGGAGGCTGTTCCGATCGCTGGCGAAGGCCCACGAGTTGGGATGGCTCGACTGCTGGTTTCTGTGGCGGATCGCTCGGGCCAAGGCGGGTGCGGACCCATCCCTGGTGTTTCTCGATCCCAGTTTGACCGCCGCCGAGGGGCTCAAGTTGAACCGTTTGCGCGATGCCGAGCGATTGGAGGCAATCCGCGCGCGGGTCTTTGCCGGCCTCGAACAGGCAGATCCGGGATTATGTTGATGTCCGGTCGAGGGGAGGCGGGACGCGCCTGCCGCGGTCAATAGGCGCTCCTGGCGGCCGGCGTTGGCGGGTTGCGCTTCTGGAACAGGTCCGAAACCGTGCCGCTTGACACGCGGGGCACTCCCTCTGGCGGCTTGGCGCGGAAGTCGATCGGATTGGCCTGCGCACCGTAGCGGACGACCGGGGTGGTCCGCACGTATCCCATGCCGTTGAGCAGGTCGGTAAGCGAGATGATCTTCAGCCCGTACATCTTGGCCTCTTCGATCACCTTGGTTCGCGCGTTGAGGCGATCCAGGTCGGCGGTTTCGGGCTCCTTGCCAAGCACCAGGAACCGGGTCCCGGCGCTCAACTGCCCGTTCGGCTTGCCGTCGTCGGTGAGCCAGAAATCGACGATCCCGCCGTTCATCGCAATCAGATTGCGGACTTCGTCGATGTCGCTCCGCTTGTCGCCGTCCAGGTCGATGCCGTCGGTCAGGGCGAAACGCTGCCGTTCGCCCGGCTTCCACAGGTTGGTGTGAATCCGGTCGCCAGGCATGATCGGGTCGCTGATCACGTCTTCAAGAATTCGGGCTTCCGCCATGTTGTCGCCGACCAGCGCGACGACCTCGATCGCTCCCTTCTTGGTGGCTGCCGTTGTCAGATCGTTCGTGTCGGCCGAGTAGACGGCGAAGTTGGTCAGCAGCGACAGCCCAGCGGCTCGGCCGATGTCGATCCACACCGTGCCTTGGCTCTGGTTGACGAACGTGATCTTGCCGTCGGGCTGGATGATCTCCTTCGTCTGCTCTTCCAGCCGGTCCCTCAACACTGAGTTTGTCATTTTGAGC
>JAMOAF010000040.1 GCA_023621895.1 Planctomycetota bacterium | reverse complement strand
TTGACGTTGATTCGCGTTGAAGTCGCCCGCGAACTGAGGCGCGCCTGACCACGAGCCACGCCGGTCAAAGAAGGGGCCGCCGACTAATCCGCCGTTTCAGCTCGGTGTCCGTCAAACGGAGCACTCTCCGGCTCACGCGGTGGAACGGAGCATATTCCGTTCCACGGCAGACGGAATGAACTGCGTTCTACGAAACGGTGATCTCCAGCCGCGCCCCTTCTTCCAGCACGGCTTCCTCCGCCAGGGTGACCACCAGCCGGGCGCCTTGTTGGTCGGTCCGAGCGGCAAGCGGCGCGTCGTTGAGCGTCGCGGCGACTTTCCTCACGGCGCCATCCGGCAGCTCCAGAGCGACCGAGTTTAGCCGCAGCCGGCCCCACTTGACCTCGATGGCGCTCACCTGTTTGCCGCCGCTGCGCTCCTGCGCGAGCGCGCCCCAGCCTTCCGCGGCAGTGAACGCCGCGCGGAAGTGATCGGGCCTGATCCGCGGCGCGAAGCCGAGGTGGCCCTTGGGGCCGTGGTATTCGAAGCCGCAAAGCGCGAGGAACACCCCGTGGCTGGCCATCCCGCGCGCATAGTGGTCGCCGCATTCCACCTCGTTCCAGGGGTTGCGCTTGGAGGGGTGGTAACGGTCGTGGACTGCGCGGCAGATGGCCAGCGCTTCGGTAACCATTCCGTCGCAGGCCATGTTGCCCGCCACCTGGTATTCGATGCCCGTCCATACCTCGTCGCGGTAGCGGACACCTTGTGCGAGGTGAGGCGATTTGGGCCACGTGCAGGTGAACAGTCCCGCCTCGCCCGGGTGGACGAACCATCGTTCGGGCGGATGGGCCTGGTTCTGCGCGGCGATGTCCGGCGCCCAATTGTATTTCCAGATCGAGGCGAGGGCCTGGAGAACCGTTTCCTTGGGGTAGATGTAGCCCAGGCCCACCTGGTGCGCCCAGCCTTGGCCGAAGAGGTGGTCCGAGAGGCACCCCTCGCCGTATTGATCCTTGGGATGTTTTTCCAGATCGACGTCCTGGACGAAATATTCGCCGTTGAAGAGCCGCTCGACGGTGAGCTTCTTGCCCGACTCGAAGATCGCCCGGCACTTCACGGCGAATTCCCGGTCGCCCAGTTCCCTCGCCATCTCCTCGGCCGCGCGGAGCGCCCCCAGGTAGAGCGAACCGACCATGGTGTTGGCGCCGAAGAAGTTGATGTCGTAGGTGTTGTGCTGGGAGCCTTCGAGCAGGCCGTCGGCGTTGCCGTCCTCGTTGATCAGGAATTCCAGGGTCTTGCGAATCCGCGGCCAGTTGCGCTTCAGGAAGGCGTTGTCGGGTGAGACGAGGTGCTCGCGGTAGGCCTTGAGCACGGTGCCGGCCTGCCCGTCGCCGGCCCACATCTTCCAGCCTTCGCCGCGGAAGCGGACCATGCCGGTGGCTTCGTCAAAGCCCGCCTCGGGGTTAAAGTCCTGCATCTGGCGCACGGAGCGCTCCAACTCCGGGAACAGCCGGGCCATCGTGTGCTCGTAGTTCCACACGTGGGTGCAGGTGCCGTGGCAGCAGCCGACGCCCTCCCAGGCCCAGAACCGCCCATTGGCCCACCACTGGCAGGTGCCGGTGGCCAGCGTCGATGCGGTCGAAAACAACCGGTCGAGCAGCCAGGCGGGCAGCGTCGACTCGTAGCAGGTGTCGTGCCAAAGGAGAGTCTGGCCCACCAGGCGGACCTTGTTCTCGGCGATGTAACGAGCGACCGCCCCGGCATCGTCAAATCGCGTGGCGTAGAAATTGCCCCGTTCGGGGCGGTTCGGGAAGTGCCAGGCGACGGCAAAGGTCACCGTCGCGCGCCCGCCGGGTTCGAGGCTCAGCGAGCGGCCGACCGCGCCGACCAAGCTCTTGTCGAACGGCTGTTCGGCCACGCTCTCTCGGGGCGGCGCTGCCAGTGCGGCGTCCGCCGTCTCGCCTTCGCCGAGGCTCGCCGCCACGAATGTCTCGCCGCCGTCATCGAGAACCGCCAGGGCCATCGTGCCGAAGTCGACCTGCTCCGCCAGCGGGCCGCCCGAGCCGGCGCGAATCTGGTCACCCTGCTCGATCTGGTCGATGTTGATGTGGCCCCAGGGGCCCGACTCCTGATCGACGATCTCGATCCTCGCCTTCTTGCCCTCCAGTTCGCGAACCGGCCAGTGCTGCCAGGCGAGCTTCTCGTTGTTGCCCCCGGTGGCGGTTCGGACGACCTGGCCATCGACCAGCAGGTTGATGCACGTCTTGCCCTTGTGGTTGCCGCCGCCGATGAGAAAATTGAGGAACCGGCGCTCGATGGTAAATTCAGGCGAGGTCAGTTTTCCGTGCGGCCCGTCCTTGCCCAGGTACGTATTGACGAGCCCCTTGCCGACAAATCCGCTCACCTCTTGCTGCGACGGCAGCGTGCCGCGCGCCGGGCTCTTGCCAAATGCCTCGCCTTCGACGGTCCACTGGCCGTAGTCCTTACCCTCGAAATCAGCGATGACGATCGACTCGCGCGGCTCCGCGGGCGCCTTGGACGCTTCGGCCGACGAGACGACCATTGCCAGACCGTCAGCCCTGAGGGCGCGGTTGACGAGGCGGCCATCGTAGGCGGTCCGACTTTTCAGGCAGACGCCGTTTTCGAGCCATCCGGCCAGGCGGACTTCGATCGGCGCGGCGGAGAGGTTGGCGACGGTGTATCGCATGAGTGTCGCCGGCAGCGCCGAGTCAGCGGCGTTGAGCGGGATGAAGGGCGAAAAGGCCTCGAGGGCGACCTCGAACAAGCCGGCATGGCGATAAGCGACGCGGCCGACGGGATATCTTCCGGAAAAGGCGATTTCGGGCCCGAATCCCGAGGCGTCGAGCCGCTTGCGAATGGTCTTTCCATCCGACTTGACCTCAATCGCAAAACCTTGATCGAGGGGATACTCGGGCGAGCGGCCCAACTGATAGTTGTCGCGGCCGTAGCCGGTAAAAATCCGTTCGTTGAAGATATCCCAGTGGCCCAGGCGGCCGTCGCCGGCGAGATACACCTGACCGGCGCAGATTCCACCGACCGGCATGGCGATTGTCGCCAGGGCCTGGCCCGTGTAGGGCAGGTCGGTGGCTTTGGAGTCGTAGAGCGAGTCGACCCATTCTTTTTGCAGCTTCTTGTCGGCGGGCACGAAGTGATCGGCGACGTCCCGCCGGTTGAACGGCCCGGCCATGGCGGGCAGGGCAGTCAAGGCCGCTCCGAGACCGGCCATTTTGACGAACGTCCGCCGCGCAACCGGCCCGCAACAGCCGGACCCCGGTTGGCACGATCGTGAGGAAGACTGGTTCTGCTCGGCGCGGAGGTTGGTTTTCCGCGGATCGGCCATCGGTAATCCCCCTTGGGCAAACAGCAAGGCAATCGCCACCAAGGCCGTCGATTCTAGCCGCGCCTGCGGCGCGAGACAATCGCCGGCTGGGGACGCGAGCGGTCGCCGCGGCCACCGGCCCGCTTGGCCCTGGCTGTGGCAGTTGCTGCCTGCAAGCTACAATATCCTGACTGGCATGCCAGACCCGAACGCCAGCGTTTACGGGGTTGGCCCCGGGGTGTGAACGGTTACAGCCCCAACGCCACCGCTTCTTGCACCACGGAGAGCCAAAGATGAAGTGTTGGAACTGCGGGAAGAAAATCCCCAACAGCGCCCAGGTATGCGAGTTTTGCGAGGCAGAGGTCCAGGCGGAACCGACGCCCGAGGAGATGGAAGTGCTTCGGGGGATTCTCGACGAGATCCCCGAGGACGCTCTCAACGAATTGCATGAACTGATGCGGCAGAGCGGCACGGCGGAAGAATTCGTCAACCGGCTCTTCGTCGGAGACTGCCCCAAGTGCGGCAGTCCTGACACCGGCGATTGCGAGAATGATCCTGAGATCGACGACGTTGTGGTCGGCCGCTGTTACCAATGCGGGCACATGTGGTGCACCCTGTGCGAAGAGGCGCTCGATCCGAAATCGCCCGAATGCCCGTGCTGGGAGGAAGAGGAAGACTGAGGAGAGGGTTCGGGGTTCAGGGTTCAGGGTTCGGGGTTCAGGGTTCGGGGTTCAGGGTTCGGGGTTCGGGGTTCGGGGTTCAGTCTTTCATGCCGTTAGGTTCCACCTCGTTCCCAAGCTGGAGCTTGGGAACCAGAGGGGAAGCTGGAGCTTGGGAACCAGAGGGGAAGGCGGAGCTTGGGAACTAGAGGGGAGCTTGGGAACCACGATTATAGTGTTTTCCGTGGCAAAGCTTCGAAACCGTTCGGTGGAAAGGCCGCTGGCGAAATGAGATTGCTGCCCACCCGGTCTACGGGTGAACCATGTAGGCATTGCTTTAGCAGACGGATGCCGGTGTCAACGACACGTTTCGCTCCTTGACAAGACTTCATAAGTCCGTCATTCTTCGGATGGCATGGACCACGGTCAGCGTTTCAAGACCTTAATCTGGAAGTGCTCCGTTTCCTGTGCCTGTACGTGGGTTTGCCTGGGCTGGACAGTGTACAATACATGCAGGGAGACAACTGGCTGGGAGTAGCCCTCTCGGTCTTGACGAAAACCCCACCCGACCGGGTGGTTTGATTGGGGGCGGAGGCCTTGCGGCGGCTGACGGAGGCCCCCCTGAGCGAGCAGGAGCGGTTTTTGCTGGGTGAGTGCGTGCAAGCCTATCTAGCTCGTCCTTGCTTGCGTTTCGGATTAGTATGACCGGCAAGCGGGGGCCCCGACGAGCGGTGTGATGGCCGGTGGCCGGTCTGCTCGCCGTTTGCCGCCCGACTGTTGGCTGTCCGCTACGGCTGGACCGCCAATCGAGAACTGAACCTTGTCAACTCGGCTGGCCTGCCGGCCTCTCGATTCCGTGCGGACCAACGGATCGCGCCGATTGCCGAGAGGAGGCCGCCAGACCGGCTCGAGGTTTCCTCAGGAACGGGCAATGGAGGTGATCTCGATGACTTCCACAGGTTTCTCCCGTGGCAGAGTCGGCACACTGTGCCGCTCGGGGAATGACCGGCACTTGGCGGCTGCCCCCGGCGCCGTTTCCCGTCAGGAGCCCGATTTTCAGTCAGCACCCGTCTCGCCACCCCGGGGCGGACGCGTCTCCGCGGTGGAGAAGTGGCTTTTCGAGCGGTTGCTCCGGCGACTGGGCAATCCGGCCATCCGCGTGGTTTTGTGGGACGGGCAGCAATTGGCTACCACGGATGCCCCGCCTGTCGCGGTGGTGCGAATCGGCGACCGCAGCGCGCTCTTGGGCCTGCTTTTCAATCCCGCCCTTGGATTTGGCGACGCGTACAGCCAGGGGCGGATTGCGGTCGAGGGCGACCTGCTCGAGTTCCTCCGGGCTGTCGGCGACGGCCTCTGGTCGGCGGCGACATCGAACAAGACGCTCCGCACCCGCGTCGCTGAGTGGCTCTCGCGACTGCACGGCAACACGATCGGCCGTTCGCGCCGCAACGTGCACCACCACTACGACATCACGGAAGCCTTCTATCGGTTGTGGCTTGACGAGCAACTCGTGTACACCGGCGCCTACTTTGCCGATCCCGAGCTGACGCTCGAAGAGGCGCAGCGGGCGAAGATGGATTACGTCTGCCGCAAACTGTGGCTGCGGCCGGGCGAGCGCGTGGTGGAGGCCGGCTTCGGCTGGGGCGCGCTGGCGCGGCACATGGCACGGCATTACGGAGTCCGCGTCGACGCGTACAACCTTTCCCACGAGCAGGTCCTCTATGCGCGGCGGCGAGCCGAGGCCGAGGGGCTCGACTCCCTGGTCACGTTCATCGAGGACGACTATCGCAACATCGCGGGCAAATTCGACGTATTCGTGTCGGTGGGGATGCTGGAACACGTCGGCCGCGGGCACTATCGGCGCCTGGGCGAGGTGATCGACCGCTGCCTCAAGCCGGCCGGCCGCGGGCTTGTCCACTCGATCGGGCGCGACCAGTCGGCGGCGATCGACCCATGGATCCAGCGGCGGATTTTTCCCGGCGCTTACCCGCCCACGCTCAAGGAAATGATGGACGTCTTCCAGCCAAGAAGCTTCTCCGTGCTGGATGTGGAGAACCTGCGGCTGCACTACGCCAAAACGCTGGAACACTGGCTGAATCGCTACGAGGCTAACAAGCAGCGCGTGGCTGACATGTTCGACGAACCGTTTGTCCGCATGTGGAGGCTCTACCTGGCGGGTTCGGTCGTGGCCTTCGCAACCGGGACGCTCCAGTTGTTCCAGATTGTCTTCACGCGCCCTGGCGCCAACGACATTCCCTGGAGTCGGGCGTGGTTGTATGAAAAACCCTGAGACGCAGCCGGACAGCCGATGGAGAAGTGCGATGTCGTGATCGTTGGCGGGGGACCGGCCGGATCGACCTGTGCCTGGAATCTCCGCCGGGTGGGCCTTGATGTTGCCGTCTTGGACAAGGCGGCGTTTCCCCGCGACAAGCTCTGCGCAGGGTGGATTACTCCAGCCGTGCTGGCGCTTTTGGAGATCGACCCCGGCGAATACGGCCGCGGCCGCGTCTGCCAGCCGATCACCGGGTTTCGCGTGGGGAAGATCGGCGGCCCGGCCGTGGTCGTCGATTACGGCCGCCCGGTGAGTTACGGCATTCGCCGCTTCGAGTTCGATCATTACCTGCTCGAGCGCTGCGGGGCGCGTCTCCGGCTCGGGGAGGCGGTGCGCGGGTTGGATCGCACGGGCCGGCGCTGGGTGATCGACGGCCGTTTTTCCGCGCCGATGCTGGTGGCTGCCGGGGGGCACTTCTGCCCGGTCGCGAGGCGTCTTGGCGGCGAGGTCCGCGCTCCGGTGGTGACGGCGCAGGAGATCGAGTTCCCGCTGGATGCCCGGCAAAGGTCCGCTTGCCGGGTCGAGCCGGAGATTCCCGAACTGTATTTCTGCTCCGATCTGGCCGGCTACGGCTGGTGCTTCCGCAAGGGCGGTTTTCTCAACATGGGCCTCGGTCGCGAGGACGGCGACGGGCTCAGCGGGCAGACGGCCGCTTTCTGCGACTGGCTCAAGCAGGAGGGCCGGATTCCACGCGATGCGCCGGCTAAGTTCCACGGCCACGCCTACTACCTCTACCGGCATTCGCCTCGCAAGCTGCTCGACGACGGGCTGCTGGCCGTCGGCGACGCTGCCGGCCTGGCTTCGGAGCAAAGCGGGGAGGGCATCCGCGTGGCCGTCGAGTCGGGCGAACTCGCCGCCGGCGTGATTGCCGCCGCCGGGGGCGACTACCGGCCCGCCCGTCTGGCGCCCTATGAAGCAGCGATCACGGCGGCGCTGGGCGCGAGGCAACGCTTTGGCGGATTTCAGATCGTGCCGGGGGCGATCCGCCGCTTCCTCGGCGGCAGACTGTTGGAGAGTCGATGGTTCGTCCGCCGCGTGGTCCTCGACCGGTGGTTCCTGCACAGGGACCTCGAGCGCATCATCCCGGCTAACGGACGAGAACCACCCGCACGTGGCTGCTGCCCGACGGACGGCGGACCTGGAACAGGTTCCGGCCCACCCGCGTGAACGTGTAGTCTGAGTGGGTCAGCCCGCCCAGGCTGGAGGCCGACTCGACCACGACCGCTCGGCCCTGGGCGTCGGGCGTGTTCTCCAGGACCGCGATGTGCGCCCGCGGGTGCGCCAATACGTTTCCCTGTGCGTCCGTGAAGACGAGGGCGTCGTTGGGCTGCATCTGGTCGAGCGCATCGCGAGCGGCGCCTCGGCCATACTCGGAGATGTCTCGATCCTGCTGAATCGTGCCCGCGGCGCGAAAGAAGTTGTTGACAAACCCGCTGCAATCCAAGCCGATCTGGGCGACGTTGTCGCAATAATGCTGGAGTCGATCCGGCTCGGTCCGCCGATAGCGCACGGCGTGCCGCAGGGTGACGGCGCAGTCGTCCGGAGAGCCCTTGCCGTAGAACGCCCGGGCGATCATCACCCGGTGACTCCGATCGACGTCGATCAAAGCCAGCCCGCCGGCCTGCCGCAGTTCCCCATCGAGCGCCGAAAGGATTGCGTCCTTTTCGGAAAACGTGGCGGTGGCACTGGTCTGGCGGTAGATGTGGACATCGACCACCCGGCTGTTGGCGAAGCCTTGCTGGTCCGTGTACGAGACACGGATGGCGTGGTATCGCCGTTCGAACTCGGTCGGTCTCATACGATCCTCCCCTCACAACGATTGTGGACGATAGTGGGCGGTCCGGCGGTTGTCAATCGGCACCGTTTTAGGGGGCTGTCCCTGTTTTCCAGTCTGTCTGCTTCTGTTCAATTGTTGTTCTTGTCTCTATCCCCCACAGTTGGGTGATGATC
>JAMOAF010000311.1 GCA_023621895.1 Planctomycetota bacterium | reverse complement strand
TAACCGCGCTCCATGCCGGCCAGCGGCGCCCACTCCCTGCCTCGCAGCTCGAACGGCCTGGAAAGGTCCAGTCCGGCGCTGCGCGCCTTGCTGTCCGCTGGCAGCAGGAAGTCCGGCCGCTTAGCGACGTCCCACAGCGCCTCGCTGGAGGCAATATTATGCGGCCCGCACCAGAGCGCGGCCGGTTTCCCAGATCCACCCAGCCAGTTGAAGTCGAACGCCCCCCAGGCGTCCTCCATTTTCATGAAGCGGGAGGTCGCGGATACCGCTACAGGCGTGGAAAAGACGTTGTTCAACACCAGCGTGCCCGGCAGACCGCCGAGCCTGTCGGCATACCCGGAGATTTGCATCCCGCTTCGGCCGCCGGCAAAGCTGTTGTGGTAAATGCAGATTCGCGGGTGCGGGTAGGGTTCGACGTCGTTTTTGTCATGGAAGTGGAAAAACATCCCCGTGCCCACGCCCGCCGGTTGCCAAAAACGATTGCGATACAGGTACACGCTGCGCGGGCCGGTCTGGCCTTTTTCGTTCACGTGATGCATGCGGCAGCCGATGTTCGAGTCGGCGACCAGGTTGTTTTTTCGTTCACGTGATGCATGCGGCAGCCGATGTTCGAGTCGGCGACCAGGTTGTCGTAGACCTGAACATTGGCTACCCTGTCCAAGGTCACGATGATGCCGATGCTGGACAGTTCGTCGACTACTTCTCTTGCCCAGGGATGATCGGGGCCTCGATGACCGGCAGGACTGGTGGCGATATCTCCGACTGGCCTACAAGGTATCGATACATCAGGTAGTCGACGAGCTCGTGGTAAGCATAGCCGACCTGTTTCAGGCAATGCGTCGAGTATTCGGTGACGAGCTTCTCGGCGGCGGCAGCGCCTCGCGTGCGGAAGTTGTCCGTCGCCAGCCGTTCGAACCGGGATTGGGCCGCGAGGAACCGGTCTTCAGCGGGCTGGATGACCTGTTCGATGTCGCGGACGGCGTCTTGATATCTCAAGTTGTTCGCCAGGCTATAGGCCAGGCGGAAATTCCATTGCGCCTGGCTCCGGTCGATTCGGGCGAAATTGGCCGGCTGGCGCCACGCGTCGGGCAGAGCGGTGACTCCCGCATAGACAGGCACGAAGCAGCTTGTATACGCCGGCCCGTAGGCGAACCAGAGGCAGTTGCCGATCGGCGGCGGCAGCCGCTCGCGCAACTCGGCGATGAAGACGTAGCCGCTCGATGGCGTGCAAATCGCACGTTCCGGCCGGACTCCCACCAGCTCGAACAGTTCCGAGGGCCCCCAGGGACGGGCGAGCGGGCTCCTTTTCCCCTCGGGATTGAAGGCCGGATGCTTCACCACGTCGAACTCCGTCTCCCGGTACCCGTCGCGCATGATCTCCATCAGCCGGTTCACACGGATCGGCCGGTCGGGCTTGACCGAGAAAGGATAACGATCGAGCCGGGGATCGCCGGTGGCCTTGAGGTTCAGCGACGGCGCCGCCAGGCTCAGAACCCTCCACTCGCGCAGGCAGTTCTCACGCTGACCGGGCGTGCCGTAAACCTCGTGCCAGACGAGCGGCTCCCCTTCTTTGCAGAACCCGAGCTCTCGGGCAAGCGTGAAGAGGTTCGGCGACGCCAGGAAGTGGTCCGCATCAGCCAGGTCGATCCGGCCGATGCGGCTGCGGTTAGCGCTGCAACCCACCTCGCCGTCGGGAATCCGTTGGGCCGCCCAGACGCCGCCGGGCTTGCCGCTCTCCGGCGTCCAGTCCGCGCCGGGGCCGAAAATCTCCATCAGCCACGTCTCGCGGGCATCGGCGATCGGCAGCGCGACCCCCGCGCTGGGCGCGCGGTAGTACTGGAACCCGTATTGTTCCACCATCGCGCCGATCAGCCGAACAGCCTCGCGGGCGGTCCTGGCTCGCATCAGGCCGTTGGCGATCAACGAGGTCGTCCAGTGATTGCTGTTGGGCCCGACGATGCCCCGCTTGCAGGCCAGCCCCGGCCTCATCGGCACGTACTCGATGGCAATGCTCACGCCGTGCTCATTCAAGCCGCCGGTGGTCATGCTCTCGATATTGCCGCCGAGGATGATCGTGCGGTAGGTCTTGCTCACCGTTAGATCGCCGACGTGCTCGTATCCCTTCCTCAGGTTCGCGGCGTACTCGGCGAGGTTTTTCGGCCTGGGCAGATTCCAATACATGGGCAGCTTTGCCGGCTGGCCATAATCGCGGGCCGGCATGATGTAGATCACCCCCATGATATCGCCGTCGCACGAGCTGCCCATCAAGACGGAATCGTCCGCCGTGGCTCTTCGGCCCACCATCACGGTCGTACAGGCCCAAGCCTCGCACGCGGGTAAAACGAGTGCGCAAAGAAGCGTCACGCCAACCACGCGTCGGAGCGGAGTCTTCATGGAGAACCTCGGTAGCGCGGCTTCTCATTCCGGCCCCTTGCGCACGGCTTGGCGCCGGGACCGGAATCAGCGAGTTTCCGCAAGGTTTCGGGGGGCGGTTCGATGTCGTCGGCCAGTCTTCGGGATTCAATATAGTACTGGGAACGGCGCACGGCCAAGCCGTCGCAATGTCTGGCGATGGGGTTCACGCGATCTCGGATATCACCGGCGAAAAGCAAAGGAGTACAGTTCGGCATTCCTCATGCAGAAGCGGAGCGCAACGGGCTTGCCGGCCAGGGCCGCCAGGTCCATGGCCGATTCCCACGTTACGTGGTGGCGCAGATCGTCGCCCGAAACGGGTTTGCAGCGCGCCAGCACCTTTCCGGCCGCATCCAGCAGCTCGACGACGATTTGTCCTTCGGGCCTGGTGGCGGCATTCAGTTCCAGGCGATTGCCGGCGAAGACGATCGGCGCCGTCGTGAGCGTGCCGCCCGCGGCCGGCGAGTCCGCTGAGACGAAGCGATCCAGCCTCCAAACCGCCAGGCCCACGCCGCGCCGGTACTTCGTGCCCTTAAGGGCGCGAATCTCCGGCGGAGCCTGTTCGCGATCCACCGGATGCGCGTGCGGATAATTCATGGCGTAGTAGTAGACCCACACTTCGTCGCCGACGCGCATCGCTTCCGATACCCCGTGGCAGAAACCGCAATCCCACTCGCCCGTGTTTCCGAGCGGAATAGCCGGCGCGCGGAAGGGCCGATCCCAACGCTCCAAGTCCCGCGAGACGGCGAGCTGCACTTCTCCACAGCCGTCCTGGTTGCCGTAACGCCCCTTGTTGTTGACCGTGATCATCCACGGGAAGACGATCACGCAGCTCTCCGCCTGGTAAGGGCCGCCAATTCCGTAGAACTCGGTCCGGACCATTGCCGCCTTGGTGGGCATGTCGAGGATCGGCCGGACCCGGTTCAGCCGGGCCATCGATCCGTCGTCGTCGCGCTCGTCGGGCACGAAAACCAGCTTCGGCTCGCCCCACGTCTCGAAATCCTTGCTCGTCATGATCGAGAAACAGCGCCGGCGGAAGCCGCGCGATTCCAGCATCGTCTTCGGGAAGGCCACAAACAGATCGCGCTGCCGGTCGTAATAGCCGGTGATCACGTCGCCGCCGAGACAGATCGGCTTCTGGCTCAGCGGCGCGATCCGTTCGCCGTCGGGCGAGGTGTACGTGTTGTAGCCGTAGCGGATCGGCGGGTCGTAGCCGGTGTTCGTGGGGGCGTCGCCTGCGTTCGGGCCCCAGGCGATGAGTTTGTACCGCCGGGCCGGATCGGCGTCTTTCGCGTCCTTCATCACGCGCACGTACCCGAACTGCGTCCAGGGCTTGTGGTCCGTGCGGCGCCAATTGATTCCATCGATGCTGGTCTGGTTCGGAGCGTGCCCCCAACTCTTGAAGAGCCGCTCCTGGTCGTCGTAGATCACACACGAGCTCGGCCCGTCCTTCAAGGGATTTGCCGGGTGCTTGCTTGCCGGGTGAAGCGTGAACGTCACGCCCTGGGACGCCTGCACCAGAACGCGATCGACGAATAGTTGCGAGCGGCAGCCCACGTCGAAAGGAGTGGCGGCGGCTTGCGTATCCCCGGCGCAGCAGGCGCGCGTGAGGAAATCGCTGGTGTCCCTCATTGCGAGTGTGCCGAAAACCGGCATCGAGCAGAACAACAACAGCCGTAAGGCCTGATTCGTGATTCGAAACATGTTTTGCCCCACTTCTCGTCTTTTCGAGCAAACCGCTCAGCGGAACGCGTCCGGGTCGAGGCCCATCGGCCGGCCGTCGGCCGCGCGGGCCAGCGGGCTGGCAGGATCCGCCAGGAAATCGGCGAAATCCCACGGCCGGAACGCCTCGCCGTCCCACTGCATTTCAACTTCTCGCCATTTACTCTCCGGCGCGCCGGATGGCAGCAGCTCCTTGACTGCGCGAATCCCCGGGTTGCCGAAGACGGAAGCTTCTTCCTGCCCGGCCTGCCGCTGCACGTCGGCCAGGAGCAAGTCGACCCCGCGATAGGCGCCGGGGGCCTGCTGGCCCACGGCCTTGCCGCCGATCTTGGCGGTCTCCACGAGGCGCCGCTCTGCCGGCCCCTTTCTGGCGAAGTAGGCGTTGTGATTCGACCGCAGGTTTTCCAAGTGGTTCAGCCGGATGAAGGAATTGCCGGTCTTCTCGGGGATCGTGTCGCAGAACAGGTTGTGGGAGAGGGCGACGACGGCGGCGGGCTCGAAATTCCAGGCGCTCATCGCGCGGATGAAGTTGTTGTAGAAGACGCAGTTTCGCACGCTCACCTCGGGACAGTTGTAAAGCACGACGCCTTCGCCCATCCCGTTGATCATCACGCAGTTTTCCACCGATAGCCGGTTCGTGCCGCTGGCGCGGACGAAGTTGCCCACGTAGCCGCTGGTCTCCCGTCCGTCGTAGAAGCAGCGGCGAATCACGTGGCCCGACCCTCCGAAGATGTTGATCGCGTCGCCCGCGTGCGGCATATATCGGAAATGGCGAAAGCGGATGCCGTCGATGTGGATGTGATGCGTGGCGGCCAGGTGCAGCGCCGTGCTCCGGAACCGCTCGCTCCCCTCCATCCAGACCACTTCTCCCGGCGCGGCCTGGAAGGTGATCGGCGCCTGCTCGTCGCCGGTCGCCCGGACGAGGACATATTCCTCGTATTTCCCGGCATGGATCAGCACGGTGTCGCCGGCGCGTACCCGCTCGGCGGCATGGGCGATGCTGCGCCAGGCGTCTCCGATTGAGACGCCGCTGTGGACATCGTCGCCGGTCTCGGCCACGTGGAAGGTTCGCGGCGCCGGGCGACGAGCGGCGGTGTTGAAACTCTCCGGCCGGGTGGTTAGCGAGGCGTCCTCGGCTGCTTGGCCGCTTGCCTCGTACGGGGCAAATCGCAACTGCTCGGCCATGCCCGGCGTCCCGGCGCGGAAGAAATACTCCGTACCCGGCTTCAGCCCGATCAAGCTGGCCGTGTGGAACGATCCGGCTGGGGTCTCGATTCTGTTGGGGCAGTCGGGGGTTTCTCCGTAAAGGAGCACGCCCGCGACGGACGTCTTCGGCGTCCACCACTGGATCGTAGCCGTGGAATCGGTGACCTGGTGGACGCGAACGTTTTCGACCGCGGCCGGAGTGTTCACCGTCAGGCGGAGGAACGGCCCGATGATCGACGCATGGGGTCCCCTCCCCCGAAGCGGCGAATCAGGCCGCAGGGCGAAATCGCACTGTTCGGGATCGGGGCCGCGATAGCCGATCTCCGCGCCAATCGACGTCGCGTCCATGCCGGATGCCCGCTGCCACGCCCCCAGCGACGTGAACGTGTCGCCGGCAGCAGTGACGAGCGCCCGCTGCTCGGCGCTGGATGCAAAGGCATTGCCATCGGACCACAAGCCTTCCAGCGTGGCCGCATCGCAGACGAGCCTCGGTCCGCCGCAGACGTCGAAGACGTTGCCGGTGACGCTTGCAAGAGGGCAATTCTCCGCGCGCAGCCCAGCGCCTCGGCTGCCGCGCACCAGGTTGTGGTCGAAGACCAGGCCCTTGACCGCGGAGAATAGCGCGCCATCCCCCCCGGATTCGATGATGATGGATCGAAGAATCTTCAAATCGCCGCCGTCCCGAGCGGCCGCTCCGCAGCGGGTGAAACGGCGGATCACAAGACCGCGGACTTCCACGTGCGATCGCCCCGAAAGATCAATGCCGACCGGCAGGCGGCCCTCGCCGTCGAGCACGACGCGGTCGCGGCCGTAGCGCAAAAAACGGATCGGCTGATCGGCAGTCCCAGAAATGGCCGGAGCCAGCGATTCGGCGTATTCGCCCGCCGTCACGTAAACCGTGTGGCCCGGCTGCGCGGCGCGCGCGGCGTGGGAAACAGTCCGCCACGCCTTCGCGAGCGATGTGCCGCTGGCCGAGTCGTCGCCCGTGGGCGATACGAAGAAAACCTCGTCACGATAGGGATAGGGGCCGGGGGCCTTGCCGCCGGCGGTGGCGCCGCGGAGCGGAGCGTCGGCTTGGAGGCGGAAGTCGTGATTGACCGGGTCGGCGTAGACCCGCCTGGCGTTCGGACTCTCGTATTCCGGCAGCAGCAGATTGGTGGCGTCGGGAGGACGATAGAAGTAAGCCCCGCGGCCAACCACGATGTTCCGCGTTTGACGAGAGTCCGGGCCGTAGGCGCCCTTGACCATCAGCCCGGCGTTAATCGCCAGGTTGTCCTCCATGACGCCGCGTACCGGCTTCTGGTCATACCGCTGGCCGCCATAGAACGTGATGTCGTCGTTGCTGGTCCCGGCCTTCCAGAAACTCTCCACCGTGTTGCGCCGGAAGGTCGTGTCCGACACGCTCCAGCCGAGGATATTGTTGCCCAAGTCGAGGAACCGCGACCGGTTGCCCAGCGCGTGGCAGTCCTCCACGACGCTGTCGACCGGAGCCAACAGATAGATGCCGCCGCCGTTGAGAAAGGCCATGCAGCGGCGGATCGCGACGCGCTCGGCCATAACCACGTGCAGGCCCCAGCGATTTCGCGATCCGGGCTCGGGTGGGAGTTCGCGCGCGTGATATCCGGTAAACCCCAGGCCGTCGATCACCACGTCGCGCACCGTCGCGGAGCCGGGCGGCGGCGTGAGCAGGATGCCAAAACCGTTGGTCACCGAGATGCTCAGGGCGTGCCGATCCGGATCGGCAGAGTCCGACGTATGCACGTAGAGCCGCTTTGCCTGCGGATCCTGGTAGAAGCTGGCGGGGGTCAACTCGACTTCAGCCAGCGAGAGCATCGGCTCGTAAACGCGGAGCGTGCTCCGCTCGGCCGCGCCTTCGACTTGCCTCTCGAAATCGGCGCAGAAGGTGAACAGCCGGCCTTCGGCGGGGCGGAATCGCGGGGCGTCCACGTCACCGCGGAGCAGAACCGTGCGCGGCCGCTTGGCCCGAATCACGATCGGCGCCCCGGGCGTTCCCGAGATTCGGGCCGGCACCGATTCGAAGTACTCGCCGGGCAGGATCGTCAGCGTGTCGCCCGGTTTGAGCAGGTCCACCCCCCTGCCGATGCTGGAAAGAGCGCTCTTTTCCGAAAGCCCATCGCCGCTGCCGCCTCGGGAGACGAAGTATTCCGCGGCGGCCAACTCGCCGGCCGCCAACGTCGTCGCGACAAAAACCAACAGCGCCCGGGCGGCCTTGCTGATATATAGAGGGAGCAAAGGGCGGTTCTTCATCATTCTGGGTCTCCTCATCCTCCTTGTGGGCGCGTTTGCGCTGGCGAAGTGCGTCTACATCAATTCCGGTTTCCACTGCCCGGCGGCGGAACCGCGACCGCGCCGATCCGCGGCAGGCTGGGGGGCGCGGCGCTCGAGTAGCTGTATAGATATTTGAACATCAAGAAGTCGACCAGCTCGCCGTAGGCCTCGTCAACTTTCTCCATGCAGGAGTTGCTGTACGCCGTGACGAACCGCTCCGCTCCGGCCGCTCCCTGGTCTTTCCACACCTGGACCGCCGCATCCTCCAGCTCGGGCTGGAGTCTGAAAAACCGCTCTTCGGCAGGACCGAAGACCTTGCGGACATCCTCGATGGCTTCCTGGTATTTGAGGCCAACCAGGTCCTCGACCAACTGGAATTTCCACTGCACCCCGGTTCGGGCGATTCGGGTGAAGTCCGGCGGCCGGCGCCACGACTCGGCAATCTCGCTTGTCCCGCAGTAGACCGGCGCGAAGCAGCCAGTCGCGGCCGGCCCGAGCGTCAACCACATGCAGCCCGCGACCGGGGCCGGCAATCCGGCCCTGACTTGCGACACGTAGACGTAGCCGCTCGTCTCCGTGCTGATGCATCGCTCCGGCCGCACACGAACCAGGTCGAACAGGTCGCGGGCGCCGAAGGGGCGGGCCAGCGGGCTTGGCTTCCCCCCGGGCCGAAACGCCGGGTGCGCGGTCACGTCGAACTGCGTCCCCTCGTAACAGTCCCGCATTACCGCGATCAGAGCCTGAACGTTCACCTTTCCGTCCGGCTTCACGGAGAAGGGATAGCGGTCCTTGCGCGGATCGCCCGTGGCCTGCAAGCCGAGCGAAGGAGCCAGCGAATTGAGGGCCGCCCATTCTCGCAGCGAGTTTCCCCTTCCACCCACGGTGCCGTACACTTCGTTCCAGACGAACGGCTCTCCTGGGCGCCACAGTTTCAGCTCCTCGGCGAGCGCGTAGATGTTCGCCGACGCCAAAAACTCGTTGGAATTGCCGAGGTCGACTCTCCCGATCCGGCTGCGGTTGGCGTTGCACGTGGCCTCCCCGTCCGGGACCCGCTGTGCGCACCAGACGGCGCCGGCTTTCCCGCTCCCCGGCGTCCAGTCCTCGCCCGGGCCGAAAATCTCCATGATCCAGGCCTCCTGCCGGTCCACAACCGGTATCGCGCACCCGGCGGCCGGAGCCCAGTAATACGTAAACCCGTATTCCTCGGCCATCGCTCCCATCAG
>JAMOAF010000063.1 GCA_023621895.1 Planctomycetota bacterium | reverse complement strand
TGAAAGCTGACGGCTGAAAGCTAATCGCTGACGGCTCTTCCCTGCCGGCTTTCCTAACCGCTCAGAGGGGTTGATCGTTCGCCTATAATCCCCTAGGGAGGTTGGTTCTGTTCTTTTGCGGCGTCACGCGCGAGAATCGCAAGTGCGCGCGTTTACTTGGTCGTCCACTTCCATCGAGCCGAATTGCAGGTGCGGGCGGTCTCTCTGGTCTTGTGGGATTGCCGGCAATTTGCGGTCGGCAAGGCAGTAGTCTGGAGGAGACATGCGATGCCCGGCCAACTTGAACTGACCGATGAGGAATGGGCCCTGATTGGGGAATTGCTCGATCGCGAGCGGAGCGAGTTGCCCAACGAGATCCATCACACCCGGTCGCGCGGTCTGCGGCAGGAATTGATGAAGCGGCGGGCGATGGTGGAGGACCTGCTGGCCAGGATTCCCAAGATGGAAGTCGCCTGAGCGGGCTCCGCGCCGTTCGGCTCCCTTTCGCGCGACAGGCTTTTCGGTTCTTGGCCATTGGGAATTGAGCCTTGAGAGCTTGCCAGGGTCTTCTGGCCAACCACCGCAACCACGCCCTTGAGGCCAAGCGTTGACGCGGCCGGTGGCGGGCCTTACAAAGGGTAGACGCTTGCGGGGCGATCCTGCGTCCGTGTGTTCTTTCCCGGCCGCACTGGGCCAAATGCCGCTGCTGAATGAACAGCGGACGGGGCTGTCCGCGTCCCGCTCGATTCCTGGTTCAAGAAGGAGGTTCGCGTGATGCCGGCGACAATTGGCCGATGGTTTGTTGGATCTGTGGGAATACTCCTGGCCGCGGCCTGCTCGGGGCGTGCCGGTGAGGGGGCTGAGGGGGCCGAGTTGGCTCCCAACGGCCAGTTCCGCCAGGCCGATCCTCAAGCGGCCGATCAGCCACTCGCTTGGCGACTCTCCGGAGGGCAGGGCCGCTGGACCGGTCGCGAGATTCTCGAAGTGACCGGCAATGGCACGGAATCGGGGTCGAACTCCTGGAACTCGACCGCTATTGCCCTGGCGCCCGGCAAACTCTACCGTTTCGAGATGCGCGCGCGGCGTGCGGGCGGCGCCGGCGGATCGGCCGTGAGCGGGCCGACCTTCGCCAATCGAGACCGCCACGACCTTTCGGACCAGTGGAAGACGGTCGGCCACGTCTTCCGCGTGCCGGACGGCGTCCAGACCACAGCGCTGCGCGTCGGTCAGTGGAGCGCCGCGGGCGCGTGGCAGTTCGACTCGGTGCGGCTGGCCCCGGTTTTGCCGGTGCACAAGGCAGTGGGCAACCTGGTGCTCGGCGAGGGGGAATCGATCCGCGACGGGCGCTATCGATTCCGCGGCGGCTTCGGCCACCCGGGCAGCAACTATCACCGGACGCTGCTGAGAACCACGACCGGCTTGAACAGCGACCGCTGGACGTTCTCAACCGGCAGCGAAGTCGTCTACCGGTTCGAAGTGCCGGGTTGCCGGTTCAAGGATGGCCGGATTGGATTGAACGTGAACCACTACGTCCGCGGCGCGTGCCTGGCCGAGGTCAGTTCCGACGGCAACACCTGGCAGCCGGTGATTGAACAAGGCCGGCTCGGCAGTGCCGAGGGCAAATTGCCTGCCGCGATGCTCCCCGCCCAGACGGTCCTGTTGCGGCTTCGCGCTCAAGGCGAGAGCTCGTTCCAGGTCAATCGGGTGGAAATGGAGGGTGGACTGGATGGGGCGGCCCCGAACGGGTCGGGCGAGACGCTCTACGCCGAGCTTGAGGCCGCGCGGGGCGATCTCAGCCTGGAGGAATTGCTGCTCCGCGACGCGGCCGAAGGGGTTGGCGCCCGATTGCAGGCGGTGGTGCGAAACACCGGCGCGGGGAGCGCACGGGTGGTCCTCGGTGGCAAGGCCGGCCTGAAGAATGGCCCGGCCGTGAACCTGCCGCCGCACGAGGTGGAGATCGGCCCCGGACTTCTGAAGACCCTCGATATCGACTTGCCCGGCGGCGAGGCCGGCGAGCATGTGATGGAGCTTAGCCTGGCGAGCCCCGCCCCGGCGGCGGGCGTGGTTCGGGCCAGACTGGCTTTCGAGGTGCCCGACTACTACCGCGCCGACTACGGCGAGCTGCTTGGCCGGGGCAGCGACGGCACCGCCGTCTGGTGGTGCGAGGCGACCCGCAAAATCCCGCGGACGAGGGCCCTGCCAGCCGTCTCGGGCAAGGCCGCCCGGCTGGCCGCGGCCCGCAACGACTGGGAAGCGGTCCAAATTGTCCTGCGGCCCCAAACAGACCTCAAGGGGCTCAAGGCGGCCGCCTCGCCGCTTCGCCAGGTCGGCGGCAGCGGCCTGATCGGCGCCGAGGCGATTCGCGTTCTGCGGGTCTACTACCATTTTGTCGACCATCCGACCGATTCGACCGGCGTGCGCGATTTCTGGCCGGATGCCCTGCCGCCGCTCGATCGGCCGATCGACGTGGAAGCGGGCAAGAACCAGCCCCTCTGGATTCTCGTTCACGTGCCCGAAACGGCCGCACCGGGCGATTATGAAGGAACGATCGAATTGACCGCCGAGGGTTTCTCGCAGACGGCGCGGCTTGCCCTTCACGTGTGGGGCTTCGCCCTGCCGAAGCGCAACCACCTGTCGACGGCGTTTGGACTGTCGGCCGGCACGATCTTCCAATACCACGGCCTGGCGTCCGAGGCGGATAAGCGGAAGGTGCTCGATCTTTACCTAAAAAGTTTCAGTGAGCATCGGATCAGCCCCTACGACCCCGCGCCGCTGGATCCGATCCGCGTCGAGTTCCTGCCGCAGGCCGATCCGCCCCGCGCCGAGGTGGATTTCACCGCTTTTGACAAGGCCATGGAGCGGGCCGTCGCCGTGTACGGGTTCACCAGCTTCCGGCTGGCCATCCAAGGGATGGGCGGGGGGACGTTCCACGCCCGGCACGACCCGGAAATCGCCGGGTTCGGCGAGAACACGGCCGAGTATCAGGCGATGTTTGCCAGCCAAGCGCGGCAGATCGAGTCGCATCTGCGCGAAAAGGGTTGGCTGGAGATGGCCTATGTCTACTGGTTCGACGAGCCGGACCCGAAGGATTACGAGTTCGTGGCCAACGGGATGAAGCGACTGGAAAAGTACGCGCCGGGCCTGGCGCGGATGATCACCGAGCAGCCGAGCGACCAGTTCGACGCCCACGTGAACATCTGGTGCCCGGTGAGCTCCAATTACAATCACCAGGCTGCCGAGGCCCGGCGCGAGCATGGGGAACGGTTCTGGTGGTACGTCTGTACTGGTCCCAAGGCGCCTTACTGCACGCTGTTCATCGACCACCCGGCCACGGAGCTCCGCGTCTGGCACTGGCAGACCTGGCAGCGGAAGATCGTCGGCACGCTTGTCTGGCAGTCGAATTACTGGACCAGTTCCGCCGCGTTTCCCGACCAACCGCAGAACCCCTACGAAGACCCGATGGGCTACGTCAGCGGTTATTCGACGGGCCGGGGGGTCAAGGCCTTCTGGGGCAACGGCGACGGCCGATTCATCTACCCGCCGCTGGCTGCCGCCACGCCGAGCAAGGCGCCGGTTCTCGAACCGCCCGTCTCGAGCATCCGCTGGGAGATGCTCCGCGAAGGCGTGGAAGACTACGAGTATCTTTACAGGCTTCGGGAGCTGCTGGCGGCGAAGGGCACCAAGCTGCCGGCCGGCAGGCGTGCCGAGCTGGAAGGCCTGTTGGCGGTCCCCGCATCGATCACCAAGGACATGACGACGTTCACCACCGACCCGCGGCCGATCCACGAGCGGCGGCGGGAGATCGCCGAGGCAATCGAGGAGTTGGAACGGAAATAGCGGCATCGCTGAGAGGGCGTGGGTCTTTCACGACCGGGATCAAAAACAGATTTTCAGCCGCTTCCCCGATGATGGAGGAGCCGTGATGCTTGCCCTGCCGCGGATATTCCGTGTGCGCCAGACGTTTTCCACCGAGCGGATCGACAATATTCCAAAAGAGGTCGAGAGGCAGCTTTCGCGTCTCAACCTGGCCGAGCGGGTGCGGCCGGGCCAGACTGTCGCCGTGACCGCCGGCAGTCGCGGCATCGCCAATCTGGCCGACGTCCTCCGCGCGCTTGTCGGCCATCTGCGGGCGCTCGGTGCCCAGCCGTTCATCGTTCCCGCTATGGGCAGCCACGGAGGCGGGACTTCGGAAGGGCAGCGCGAGCTTCTCGCCGGTTACGGCATCACCGCGGCGTCCATCGGGTGCCCGATCCGGTCGAGCATGGAGACGGTCGTCGTCTGCCGCACCGCCGAGGGTGTGCCGGTCCACTTCGACCGCCACGCATTCGAGGCCGACCACACGGTTGTCTGCAACCGCATCAAGCCCCACACCCGCTTCGTCGGCCCGATCGAAAGCGGGCTGATGAAAATGATGCTCATCGGACTGGGCAAGAAGAACGGCGCCGAGGTCTACCACCGGGCGATCCAGGACTACAGCTTCGCCCAGATCATCCGCAGCGTGGCCGACGAAGTCATCGCCCACTGCAAAATCCTGGCCGGCCTGGCGATTGTCGAAAACGCGTATGACGAGACGGCCGCCATCGAAGCCGTTCTGCCCGAGGATTTCGAGAGCCGGGAGGCCGAACTGCTTGCGCTGGCCAAGCAGTCGATGGCCCGGCTGCCTTTCGACCGCGCCGACCTGCTGCTCATCGACCGGATCGGCAAGGACATCAGCGGAACGGGGCTGGATACGAATGTCGTCGGCCGCAAGTTCGACGACCACAAGGCCGTCGAGGGCGAACTGCCGAAGGTCAAGCTGATCGCGCTGCGGGGATTGACGCCGGCAAGCCACGGCAACGCCGTGGGGATGGGGCTGGCCGAGTTCTGCCGGTCTTGCGTGCTCCGCGAGGCCGACCTGGCCGCCACCCGGCTCAACGCGATCACCGCGGGGCACGCCACGGCGGCGATGCCCCCGCTCGACTACGAGACCGACCGGGAGATTCTCGAAACGGCCCTTCCCTCGGTCGGCCTGGCCGAGCCGCACGAGGCCCGAATCCTCTGGATCGCCGACACGCTGCACCTGGCCGAGGTCGAGTGTTCGGAGGCCTACATGGAGGAAGCGCGGGGGCGACCCGACCTTGAAATCCTCACCGAGCCACGCGCGCTGCCGCTCGATTCCGCGGGCAACCTGCCACCCATGTCATCGCTATCGCCCGGCTTGTGTATTCCGTGAAGCCCGCCAAACGGCAAATCGGGGAAAATCCTCGCAACGATCCAGCGGCGCGCCGGAGCCGCGAAGGAGCCTTCGCCGCGCCGCGGATTCCAGGTGTCCACTCCCGTCAGGGCGGTTGTTCCGTCCTTCCCCCAGCGACGATCGATCGGCGAAAGGAACTGCCGTCTCCGCAACGACTTGCGAGAGGCGGCGCGTCTGGCTGCAATGCCCGCCGGCCTGAAACGCGCGGCTCGCGGCCAGGCGCAACGGCGGTGTGAGTCGCTAGCATTTTCTTGTGGCGCCCATTCGTACTGACCGCCCTCCCGCGGTCCGGCCACAATGAATCGGGGCACGGGGACATGCAATCGCAGCAGCCAGCAATTGCCGAGGAGCATTCGCCAGCGGAAGCGAGAATCCACCAGTTGGAGGCGCGAGTCCGGGAACTCGAACTCGCCGAGCAGCGATTCCGGTTGCTCTTGGAGTCGGCGCCCGACGCAATCGTGATCGTTGATTCGACGGGGCGGATCATGATCGTCAATGCCCAGACGGAGAAGATATTTGGCTACTCGCGAGACGATCTGATTGGCCAATCGATCGAAATCCTGGTGCCCGAGCGGTTTCGCGGCATCCACCGCCATCACCGCGCGGCATACTCGGAAGACCCGCACACCCGCGAGATGGGCGCTGGGCTGGAGTTGTTCGGCTTGCGGCGCGACGGCAGCGAGTTTCCGGCCGAGATCAGCCTGAGTCCCGCGCGTATTGGCGGCAACCTGCTGATCTTCTGCGCAGTCCGCGACATTACCCAGTTAAAACAGACCCAGTCGGTGCTTCACGAACGCGACGTGCAACTAGCCGCCGCCCAACAGATTCAGAAGCACTTGCTGCCTCAGCGACCGCCTCGAGTGCCCGGCATCGACGTTTTGGGGGCGTCGTACCCCGCGGAGTTCGCCGCCGGAGACCATTTCGACTATTTCCTCATGCCGGACGACGCCTTGGCGGTCGTGATCGGCGACGTGAGCGGGCATGGATTCGGTCCGGCCCTGATCATGGCCTCGGTTCACACGTTGATTCGCGCGCTCTCGCAACGCTACTGCGACGTCAGCGACGTTTTGCAGCACGCCAACCGCTTCCTGTGTGAGGAAACGGCCGACCATTTCTTCGCGACCGTCCTGTTTGCCCGTGTCGACACAAGATCGCAGCGACTCGAATACGCCAGCGCTGGCCACCCACCGGCCTATGTCTTCGACCGCCAGGGGAACATCAAGACGCGGCTGGAGAGCACGGGCATCCCGCTGGGCATCTATCCCGACCAGATCACGCCGATGGGCAGGTCGGTTGACCTGGAAGAGGGAGACGTGGTTCTCATGCTGACCGACGGGGTGTTCGAGATTCAGTCGCCCGACGGGGGGCTGTTCGGCGTTGAGCGGGCGATCGACTGCGTCCGCCGGCAGGGGGCGAAGTCGGCCGCCGAGATCATCGACGAGCTCTACCAGACGGTGCTCCGGTTCTCCCACAAAGAGAGCCCCGACGACGACGTGACGTTGGTCGTCCTGAAGGTCGGACCGCGACCGGATGAGCGTGAAACGCGGCAAGATGTCCCGTCGCGTTCTTCTGATCGCGATCCGGCGGCCGCAGGCTGACGGATTGGGAATCAGTAGCTTCGCGGGTGGAACTTGCTTTGCACGCGGCCGGGCAAGCCCTGAATGCGCAGAAAGCCTTCGGCGTCGGTCTGGTTGTAGGCGCCGCCGCCTTCCATCGTGGCGATGCCTTCGTCGTACAGGCTGTTGGGGCTGGTGCGGCCCGCCACCTGGAGATTGCCTTTGTACAGATTCAGGGTCACTTCGCCGGTGACCGGTTGCTGGGCTTCCTTGATGAAGGCAAACAGCGCGTCCATCTTGGCGTGGTACCAGAAGCCGTAATAGACCATTTCAGCGACTTCCGGAGCGAGCCGATCGCGGAGGTGCATCAGGTCGCGGTCCATGGTGATCTGCTCGAGGACGCGGTGCGCATGGTAGAGGATCGTCATGCCCGGCGCCTCGTACACGCCCCGGCTCTTCATGCCCACGAAGCGATTCTCGACCATGTCGATCTGGCCGATTCCATTGCGTCCGCCGACCTGGTTAAGCGTCTTGACGATTTCGAAGGCGGTCATTTTTTTGCCGCCGACCGCGACGGGAACGCCCGACTCGAAGGCCACGGTAACCGGTTCCACGCGATCGGGCGCCTTCTGCGGGAGGGTGGTCATTCCGAAATCGACCAGTTCCACGCCGTTGACGGAGAGATTCTCCAGTTGGCCCGCTTCGTAGCTGATGTGCAGGCAGTTCTCGTCGGAACTGTAGGGCTTCGCGGCCGATGCCTTGACCGGGATGTTCTTCTGCTGGCAGTAGGCAATCATCTCGCTTCGGCCGGGAAAGAGCTTTCGAAAGGCTTCATTCCTCCAAGGCGCCACCACCTTGACCTGCGGGTCGAGGGCCTCGGCCGCCAACTGGAAGCGGCATTGGTCGTTGCCCTTGCCCGTCGCCCCGTGCACATAGGCCTCCGCCCCGACCTGGCGGGCCACTTGGAGGCAGACCTTCGAGATCAACGGCCGCGCGATCGAGGTGCCGAGCAGGTACATGCCCTCGTACTTGGCCTGCCACTGCATGATTGGAAAGGCGAAATCGCGGCACAGCTCCTCCTGGGCGTCGATTAGCCGCGCCGAGGCGGCTCCGATCGTCTCGGCCTTCTGCATGATCGCGCCGCGATCCTCGCAGGGCTGCCCGAGGTCGACGTAGACCGCGTGGACTTCGTAGCCCTCGTCCTTGAGCCAACTCAAGATCACCGAGGTATCCAAACCACCCGAATAGGCCAATACACAGCGAGCCATAGCAGATATCCGTCTGGCGAAAAATGGGGAGCCGACCCCACGACACACGGCAACGGAGGTCCGTTTTCGGCCGTGGGCGGCCTCTTCGTGGTTCTTGGGGCAGCTCCTGGCAGAGCAGGGCCCACGGAAGCCATTTATTCTGGCCCGCTGGAACCCGGTTAGCAAGGGCCTCGACGGCTGGCATGTCCTCCAGGAGACTGATTTCGGCGGTCCCTCGCGGCCGCAAGCCGGCTTTGTGACCCGACGCGTCAGCGAGGCCTGT
>JAMOAF010001038.1:1046-2756 GCA_023621895.1 Planctomycetota bacterium | reverse complement strand
ACGCTTCGCGTTTTTTTCGATCGTCCCGTCGTGGCCATGGCTAGTGCTCGTCGGTGGAGGCGGTTTCCGCCTCGCCGTTTTGTGGTTCCTGCGGTTGCTCAGGTGTTTCCAGTGCCGCCAGACGATCAAGCAGCGCCTTCCGCGCCGTCTCGAGTTCCTCATACGTGAAATTGGCGTCGCGCACCTCGATCAGGCGGTCGCCAATCCGGTCGGCATATAACGTGATGCGGTCTTCTTCGCCCGCGCTTTCCTTGATAAGGCGAAACACCTTCTGGCGTTTGAGAAGCTGCGCGGCCAGAAAGGCCAAGGCGGCCTCCGGGCGCTCGTCGGACGCGGCGGCGTCATAGAACAGGCGGCGCAGGGGCGAAAAGGACTCCTCGGGTTTCTGTTCGGCGACGGCGGGGTCATAGTAGCGTGGTGTCCATACGGAAAACGCGCCAAAGGACCGCTCTTTCTGCCAGCAGGGGAGGCAGTAGTCTTCGCGCTGGAGCACGCCGAGTTCCAGCCGGACCAGCGACGACAGCTCCTGGTCGTGCACAAAGGGTTGTCCGCATGCCGCGCAGGCGCGCGCACTTCGACCGATCTTGATCTCCATAGTGTCCTTTGCCGGTATCGCTGCCGCGCACGGCGCGGTTATTTCGTCGCTCCCACGATGCCGCCGGCGGTTCTCAGCAGGTCCAGCAGCAGCCGACGCGGCAGATCGATGACCTTGATGGCCTCGTTCGTCATCTGCAGCGCCCCGCTAACCAACGTTACACTGGCGGGCGGAAGCTGTGCAAGTTCCCCCTTGGGCCGGAAGGTGGGGCCGGTGACCTTGAAGGCCAGCTCGATCCGCTGCTGGGCGATCCGGTGGCCCTGCACGTTAAAGCTGTTACGGATGGCGGGGACCTTCTCGGCCATCTCGGGGGAGATGCCCAGGCGGATATCGTAATCCATGTCTCCGTCCCGCACGAAATGCCCGGCGCCCACCACGTTGAAGCCCTCGCTGGCCAATTCCAGAACCGGGGTCTGCACGAGATCCTCCTGGAACTGGAACTGCACCGCGAAGCGCGAGAAGGGCATGGCTTCGGAGAAGACCTTCAACTCGTCATCGAGGCCCGCTCCGAGATGCGTGAACAACAGGTCGCTTTTGATGACGCCGTCGCCCATCTCGATCTCGCCGCTGCCCTGAAGCGTGTGCGGATCGTCCCGATCCAGTGAATACGCCACCTTGCCCGTGCTGGGCCCCGCCAGGATGTCTGGAAGCGCGAGATGCTCGGAGAAATACGTGACCGGCACGCCCGACCAGGCGGCCGACGTTGTGTACAGGTTTTCCGCATGTTGACTGTGGTAGTCGCCGGTGATGGTCCCGCCGTCCACAGTGGCGGAATAACGCGACAGCCCGGCGGCTTCGTCGCGGCTGTAGCCGTCGGCGGAAAACGTGGTTCCCTTCCAAGGCGGAATCTCGAGGGCGTCCGCCAGGAGTGTGTACGACCAGTCCCGCTCGACGGGAGGGTACTTCGCCATCAGTGCAGTATCGTGCTCGATGCGCGAGCGGACGGGCGGAAACCAGGTGGTCTTGAATGGCGGCATCTGGGCGTCGGCGGCGTGCAGGGTGAGCGCGCCCGTTGGATCGTCGCCCTTGGTGATGTGCGCCGTCAGGTCCGCATCCGCGAGACGTATCGGCACCTCGCCGCCATCGGGCAGCAGGACGATCTCGTCGGCCTCGAA
>JAMOAF010001038.1:0-1032 GCA_023621895.1 Planctomycetota bacterium | reverse complement strand
CATTGATAGGATGCGGCCAATCCGCGGCCGCCCGAGATTCGGTAGGGGAACTGAAGACAGCGGCCCAGCGCCGGTATGTCAATATTCGAGGACCGCGCCTCCATGGTGCGCAACGACCACTTGCGAGAACCGTTCGGGGCATAGACGAGGTGTCCGGCGGCCTCGAAATCCGACGCCGCCAAGGCGGCCTCAACGGTATAGTCGAACGATTTCCTGGGTACCCACGACCCTTTCAGTCTGGCCGTGGCACCGGTGCCGGCCGGTTTGAGAAACCACCACTCGTAGGCGATCTCGGTCTGAGTGGCGTCCAGATCGACCGACACGGTACTCGACTTCCGCGAGAAATCGGCCTGCGCGCCGAGGGTGGCCGAACCGCTGACCAGTGTCTTGTGAAAGGCGCCGTGCAGAATGGTGTTCTCGATGTTCGCGATGGCCCCGGTCAGCGACGCATGGCCCGTCTGGGTGGCCAGGTCAAAGGAGGCGCTTCCCACAAAGCGGTTCCCCGTCACCGTGGCGTTGAGCGGCGACAGCGACAGCGTCGTGCCGTCCAAGCTGATCACGCCTGTCAGATCCCCTGCGCTGAGCGTACCGTCAGGCGGCGTGACGCTTCCCCCAATGACACTCGCGGATCCTTCGGCGTGGCGGGTTTCGGAGTCCCAGCGAAAACGCACCGCGCCCAACTCGACGTTGGCGGTCGGCAGCGTGGCCGTCGCGGGCGTGAAGGACAGCGACGCACCCGCGCCCAGCGCGGCGATTTGGTAGTGCGGGGCCTCCGCCGTGCCCGTCAGTGTTGCGGTGACCTCCTGCGGGTCCTGCAGGCGAACAGACAACTCGCCGTGTTCAGTCACCTGTGCGGGCATCATGTGCCGGATGACCGCCTGGAGCGGCATGTCCGTCGCCGCGAGTGACACATCGAACAGCGGAACATCCTGGGAGAAATCGACGCGGCCCTCGACGCGCCCCTCCACGACGGAACTCGCGATCCGTGTGTGGCCGAGATCGAGCACACGCCGGGCGGCATCGTACTGCGCC
>JAMOAF010000599.1 GCA_023621895.1 Planctomycetota bacterium | reverse complement strand
TCGCGCGGCGCACCGGCGCGACGATCGTCGCCAACTTTGAGATCTGCCAGTGGTTCGGCGCCAAGGGGCTGGAGAAGACGCACGCGATGAACCTGGGCGGCGGCTTTGACTTCCCGTTTGGGCGCGTGAAAATGACGATCGCGCACCACACGTCGATGCTGCCCGACGGCGCCAACGGCGGCAATCCGGCTGGTTTCGTCGTCTCGCTGCCCGAGGGAAACGTCTATTTCGCCTGCGACACCGGCCTGTTTTCCGACATGCGGCTGATCGGCGCTTGCGGGCTGGCGCTGGCGGCCCTGCCGATCGGGGACAATTACACGATGGGCCCCGACGACGCGCTTGAGGCGGTGAAACTGCTGGCCCCGCGGCGGGTCGTGCCGGTGCACAACAAGACCTGGCCGCTGATCGACCAGGACGCCGACGCCTGGGCCGCGCGGGTCCGGGCGGAGACTGCCGCCGAGCCGCTGGTGATCCAGCCGGGAGCGACGATCTCGCTCTAGCGTTTCAGTCGTGCGTTCTCCCAAACCGCCTGGTTCCGAAAAACCGCCTGGTTCCCAAGCTCCAGCTTGGGAACCGGACGAGCTGGAGGCTGGGAACCAGGTGAAACTCGAAGCGGTTCGTGCCGCCGATCTTTCTCCTGGACCTGTTTCCCAACGAATGAACTTCGCTGGCGACGCCGGTGTGCACTGCCACACGGGCTGTTGGCCACGTGAACTCCGTGTTCAGCACGGTCGACGAGGTAATCGTTGAACGGCGGCAGGCGGCAGGTTAAATTCGGAGGCACGATGCGTCCCGTGCTGTTTCCTGCCCGGTGTAAAGGATCTCGCCTGATGTCCATGCCTCAAGAGTGCCGTGCGGCCCTGGCCGCGGTGTTGGTTGCCGCCTGGTGTCACGTCGTGGCGGCGGAGGATTGGCCGCGCTGGTGCGGTCACAACGACGGCAACATGGTTTGCAGTGAGAGCGGCCTGCCGGAAAGCTTCGGGCCGGGTGAGAAGGACCCGAAAGGCGGCGGCATCGACATGGCGACGACCAGGCGAGTCAAGTGGGTCGCCCGCCTGGGTTCGAATGCCTACGGGAATCCCACCGTCGCCGGTGGCCATGTGTATGTCGGGACCGACGACCTGACCCTTGCGGAAGACCCCCGGTTCAGCCGTTCCAAGGGCGGGCTGGTCAAGTGCTTCGACGAGCAGTCGGGCGAGCTCCTCTGGCAACTCGCAACTCCGGTGCGAACCAAGGGCCTGCCCCGCGATGCTCTTTTCACGCACCAGCACCTGGGCGTTTGCTCCTCGCCGACCGTCGAAGGCGATCGGGTCTACTTGGTCGGGACTGCGGGCGACGTGCTCTGCCTCGACACCGCTGGGCAGGCCGATGGGAATCAGGGCCCGTACCTGGATGAAGGCCGGTTCATGGCCGGCGAGGGTAGGAAGCCGGTGGAACTGGGAGCAAAGGATGGCGACATCGTCTGGCGATACGATCCCTTGGTTGAACTCGGCGTCTGCCCGCACGACGCGGCGAGTTGTTCGGTGCTGGTCTGCGGCGACTTGCTTTACCTGGGAACATCAAACGGGGTCGACGGGCCGCATGAAAAGGTGGTCGTGCCCGACGCCCCGGCGATCATCGTGCTCGACAAACACACCGGCCGCCTGGCGGCCAAGGAGGAGATCGGGCTCAGCCGGCGGCTCTACCACGCCCAGTGGTCGTCGCCTTCCTCGGGCCAGGTGCACGGCAAGACATTGGTATTCTTCGGCGGCGGCGACGCTCACTGCTACGCATTCGAGGCACTCGCAAAGTCGCCGGAAAAACCGGCGGCGTTGAAGCTCGTCTGGACATACGATTGCCTGCCGGAGCACTACAAGTATCGAGACGGCAAGCTGATACCCTACTACGAGGGCGACAAACGCAAGACGTGGAGCACCAACAAGAACGACGGCAATTACTTGGGTCCGAGCCAGGTGATTGCGACGCCGGTTTTCCACGAAGACCGCGTCTATGTGGCGGTGGGACAGGATCCGGCCCACGGCCGCGGCCGTGGCATCTTGCACTGCATCGACGCGACACAGGCCGGCGACGTTACGAAAACCGCCTGCATCTGGAGCTACGAGGGGCTCGACCGGAGCATATCGACGGTGACCGTCGCGGGAGGCCTGGTCTACGCGGCCGATGTTGCCGGGCGGTTGCACTGCCTCGACGCCGCCGACGGCAGCGTGCGTTGGGTCCACGACATGAAGGCGGAGACTTGGGGCAGCGCCCTCGTGGCCGATGGAAAGCTCTACCTGGGCAACCAGCGGGAGTTACTCATCCTGGCCGCCGGACCGGAACTCAAAGTGCTCAGTAAAATCCGCCTCGGGGCGGCCGTCTACAGCACCCCGATTGCCGCCAACGGCGTGCTCTTCGTGGCGTCGCAGAAATACCTCTGGGCCGTGCAGTAGGAGCGCGGCTCCGCCCACGGCCGCCAGGGAGCGTCAGCCCTTCGGCTGCACGGCGCTCGGGGCTTTCTCCACTTTGCGCTCTCCCGGCGGCCAGGGGCTCGGACCCTCAACGCGGATCGCCGCGGCGGCTCGCAAGCCGGAGGCCAGCTCCACCGCCTCGGCCTCCCACATCCCGGCCAGATCGTTCGGCGCGATGTCGAGCACGACCTTCACTCGGCCGTCGATTGCCGCGTAGGCGCCGCTGAATTCGCACGCCCGGCCGTCCGGGTCGCGAATCGTCAACTCGACCGGCACGACCGCCTCGACCGGCACGCCAGCCTTGTCGCAGACCTCGACGGTCAAAGTCGCCTGGGCGCCTCGTGCGACGCTTGCCGGGCCGGCCAGGCGGACCGTGCCGATCGGCCGCTCGGCAACCATCAGCAGCGTCCCGTCGCAGGGGCCGAGGCGGATCGGAAAACGCAGCCCCTTGCCGCTCTTCTCGCAGTCGATCGGCCGGTGGTTCACCAGGTCGTAGACAAATCCCTCCGGGCGGTTCAGGAGCACGTCGGTCGTTTCGGCCAGGCCGTTTTCCATCACCAGCCCGTGCTGGCCGACGTAGCTGCCGTACTCCCGCCGGTCGTTGACCAGGAAGACGTAGTCGGTGTTCTTGTAGTGGCGCCGGTAGGGGATGATCTCCGCGCTGGTCGTATCGGCCGGGCGCCGGTAGCGAGAATCGAGCTGGGCCCGCAGGTCGGCGGCGAGCTTTTGCAGTGCGGCCTTGTCCTCGCGGGCGCGGCCGGTGCGGGTGCAGATCGGCAGGAGAATATCCGGCCGGATGGCCGGGCAGGTCCGCTCGTCGCCGATAACCAGCCCGCCCGCCTGCTGGAACTTGACGATTCGCTCGGCCACCGTCCGCGTCAGCACGTCGCAGTCGGCGAGCACGAGGACTCGGAAGCCATCGAGACCCCGCTCGGCGATCGTCTCGTCGAAAACGATCTCCGGCTGGAGCCGCGCGTACAGCAGCGCGTGATACGCGTCGCCGGCCCAGCTTCCGCACCAGCCATAGGTTCCGCGCCTGGCGAACATCTCCGAGGCAAACGATTCGAGAAAGGCCACGTCGCTCTTGGCGCCCGGCACGCTCAACAGCGTCGGCCCGAGCGGCACGACCACCGAGCGGACGAGCCGCGCCAGCTCGTGCTGCGTCTCCGGGTGGGTGAAACGGTAGCCGCCCGGCGACTGGCAGGGGACAAGCGACTGCCAGCCGTGGTACATGATCCCCTTGATCGGCCGGGCGATCTTCGTCCAAAACGCCTCCCGGAGGTGCATCGGCGCGATCGTGATGAAGGGGGCGTCCGGCTGCTGGCGCTCCCAATCGGCCAGATACGCCGGCGCCGGGGCGCCGGGTTTTGGCTCGGGCGCCGTCTGGCTGCGGTACCAGATGATCTGCGTCATCTTCATCACCTGCTGCCCCTTGGGACCGCCGCCGGCCATTGCCAGCAGCTCGTCGGTCGCCAGGCCGATGCGGATCGGATCCGGGTAGGAATACGTCCACTGGGAGAGGTAATCGACCTGGCCGCCGGAACCGTAGACGCTGGCTACACGAACCGCCGGGTCGTGCCACGTCCAGAGATCGGCGCGGCCGGCCTTCTTCAATCCGCGCACCACGGCCGAGTTGAGCCCATTCCAGCCGTCGCCGTCCTTCCAATACCAGCGATAGTAGCGGAGGATCGGATCGTCGTCGGCGATCACTCGATCCGCGGGGAAGTCGGGCAGCTTGGTGTAATCCACGCCCCGCGTGCTGGTCGCTTGCGAGGGAATCTCCGCTCCGGATGCCGCGCGATAGGCCGCCAGGTCGTGCGGATGAAAACAGAGGGAAGCGTGATCGCGGACTTCGGTGTGGATCAATGCGGCGCCGAACGCCGGGTGGTCGCCAAAGCTCCGCGCCACGCTCGCCCCGACGTTCTCGCAGAGCGCGACGAGCTCCGGAAACAGGCCGCAGACGTCCTCCCTCGAGACGGGCTTTCCCTCGCGGTTCACCCGAAGGTAGGCCTCGTGGGATCGCATCGCGGCGCCTGGCGAGAGGCTGGCCACCAGCGTCATGCCCTTGGAAAGGGCCTCGTCGAGGTTGGACCGCGCCTGCTGCCAGCGCTCGCGGTCGACCGCGTCGGTCGGCTTGCCGGCCTCCCAAACCCGGCCCGTCTCGGCCGGCACTCCCAACCCGTGGGTGAAGCCGATCGCCCGGGCGCGGTCGAGATCGCCGGCAACGCCTCCCCACATCACCACCGGCATCCGTTTCGGCTCGCGCGCCACGATCCGCAGGGCCACATCCTGCGTTGTTTCGATCGGCTCGGGTTTGTCGGCCCGGAGCGTGATCGAGAGCCTGTAGGCGCCGGGCCGCAGGCGCGTGTCGATCGGGTATGCCAGCTCGAACGACTTGCCCGAGGCAAGTTCGGGGATCTCGTTTTCGACCGGCTCCGTCCCGTCCAAGGCGATGCTGGCCTTGGCCCCGGTCAAGGGCTCGCGGCAGAGATTTGTCAGGCGGAATCGCTGGGTCGCCCCGGGCTCCATCCGCACGAACGACGAGCGATCGGAAACCCGCTCGACGGCCACGGGGCGGAATTCGAGCGCGCCGCGGCAGAGCCGCACCTGGTCGATCCGCCCGGGGAAACCGTGATAGTAGCTGCCGTTGCGGTCGCCGATGGTCAGCGGTTGCGAGCCGGGCGCGACCGGGCCGCTGCCCGGCACCATGCCGCCGCCCCAGGGCGCCCCATCCAGGAAGAAGCTGCCCGTGCCCTGGCCGTCATAGGTGAAGGCGAGATGCCGCCACTGGCCCGGCGCGAGTTTCAGGGGCCGGGAGTGCCAATTGGCCGAATGGTCGCCAAATCCCAGGCAAGCTTGCACGATCCGCCCGCCGCTCTTGTCCGCCGAACCGAGAATCAGTTGGTAGTCGGTGTGGCTGACGTATTTCTTGTCGATCAGAAAGGCTTCCGGGTACTCGGCGTCGAGTTGTTCAGCGGCCGCGATCCAGAGTTCGATCGTGAATGCATCGGGGGGCGAGAGGCCGGGCGCGCGGGCCGCTCGGGCGCAGTGGGGCCGATCGGCGACCGGCCAGCCCGGCTTCGAGAGGAGGGCCCCGCCGAACTTGCCTTCCGGGTGAAGCTCCGCCCCTTGGAGCGCGAGCTTGTGGCCGCCGGCCGACGCGTCGCGGAGCGGCTCGTCGCCGTCGAATGTCCACAGCGCCAGCACGTGTTTGCCCCCGGCGTCGTCACCCGCGTAGGCTGCGCGGAACGGTTCGCGAAGCCGCGTCGAGGAATCGGCGGCGACCAGCGGCCAGGTGAAGATCGATCCAGCCAGGATCAGCAGAATGAGAGCTTTCGGCGCGCGCATGTTCGGCATCTCCTCCAAGAGCGGCCGGCGATCCGCAGTCAGTGGAAGGCTGCAAATCGCCAAGCGATCGGAAACATCGTAATTTCGCCCGACCGCGGATCGCGGCCAGTCCTTGACAGTGTAACGCGATGCAGCCCGCACTGCCAGCACGTTGGCGGCAGGGGGTCGCGCGGGCCGTTTCCGCAAACAATTGGCCGAAAGGACTTCTCCGGCTTGAGGAGACGGTTGTGCTAAATGAGCTGGCGCGATTCCGGGAGGAATTCATGAGAGCGCGATAGCCGCGTGGGCTTGCGCGGCGCGCCCGCACTGCGGCACAACCCGTACGTAACGAAGCGCGGGGCAAGCCCACGCGGCTATCTGAATAACAGCCGCTTTTTCCACGAATGACGCGGGTCGATTTGGTGTGTTCATGCGTGGACCTGCGCGAGCGGTGGCGGCCAACCGCCACGGCGAGCTTGCGAGGGGCGAGCGAGGCTTTCATTGGCCTGCTGGAAATGCTACGATAAGGAGCGGATTGTGTTTCGGCTGCCGGATTAGCCTCAACTGCAAGGAGGGTTCAACATGCAGGCCACCGTTAAACTGCCCAAGGCATTTTCCTTAAGAGACGAAAACGAGTTCTATCCGGTGCAGCATCTGATGGCGCGGCTCAATCCGAAATTGCTGGTCGCCCACGTGACAACTGGAAGGCACGTCGCCGGCGGCCCCACGGTGATCTGGGGAATCGTCTATCTCGATGGGCAGCCGCTCAGCCGAGCGGCCGTTGAACACGCACTGAAAGAGGCCGGGTTCGACTTCGCCCACAACGCCCCGATCCAGGCATCGAGCTTGTGGGACGCGAACGCGCAGACAGTGACCGTCTGACCAAGGAATCGGGCAGCGGTCCGCGAAACGGAATTCACTCGATTGCCAGTCACCCGGTCACGCCCCATGCCGGCGGGAGCGGCGCTTCGATGACCACCTGTTCATCCCGGACCGGGTGGCGGAACGCGATCCGCCGGGCGTGCAGGGCGATTCCCAGGGGGAACTTCTTCCGGGCGCCGTACTTGTAGTCGCCGACGATCGGGTGCCCGCGATCGGCCAGTTGAATCCGAATCTGATGTTTTCTGCCGGTCTCCAATCGCACCTCGAGGAGGCTGTCTTGCTGGATGATTCCGAACCGGCGATAACTCAAGATCGCCTCCTTGGCGCCGGCAATCGTTGGTCCGACGAGCATCATCCGCCGATGGCGTCCGTGGGGGATGATCCAGTGGGCAAGCCGGTCCTCGGCCGGCTGGACGATTCCTTCGGCGATCGCCCAGTAGACTTTCTCGACCTCGCGAGAGCGGAACTGCTCGGTCAAGCGGCTGGCCGCCTTGGAAGTCCTTGCCAGGAGGACAACGCCGGTGACGGGGGCGTCCAGGCGGCTGACCACGCCCAGATAGACGTTGCCCGGCTTGCCGCAACGCTGCTTGACCCATTCCTTGGCCGTGCGGAGCAGCGAGTTCTCGTCGGCCGGGGTCCCCATCGTGGGCAGCCGTGCGGGTTTGGAGACCGCCAGCAGGTGATTGTCTTCGTAGAGGATTTCCAGGGCGGAAGGGTCCATTGAGCGAGCCGCGTCAGGCAGGGCGTGTTTCCACTGAATCGATCCGTACTCTACAATAGCAGGTGCGCGGCCGGTCTGCCCAGGTCGGCCAGTGGCAGGGAATTGCCGCGGTCCGCTGAAGTTCCGCGCTTGTGTACGCTTGTACTTTGAGTTATGAACATGCCAGGCAACTCGCGACCGCGATTGATTCTCGCCAGCCGTTCCCCCCGCCGCCGGCAATTGCTCGAGGAAGCCGGGCTGGAGTTCGAGGTTGTTCCGCCGTCCGACGCGGCCGAATGCGGGATGTGTTCGGGCGAGAATCCGGCCCAGTTGGTGGCTCGGCTTGCCTGCCAGAAGGCGGCCGACGTGGCGGGCCGGGTCACGGGCGGATTGATCCTCGGGTGCGACACGGTGGCCGAGTGCGACGGCCGGATTCTCGGCAAGCCGCGGGACGAGGCAGACGCGCGGGAGATGCTTTTAGCGCTCAGGGGACGGCGCCATCGGGTACTGACGGGTCTTTGCCTCTGGAACAAAGGGAAAAGCGAACCGCTTGTCCGCGTGGCGATTACCACCCTGCAAATGGATGCCCTTTCCGAAAGCCAGTTGCACGCTTACCTGGAGAGCGGAGCGTGGGAGGGCAAGGCCGGCGCGTTCGGCTATCAGGACCAGCTCGGATGGGTCCGCGTGGTTGAAGGAAGCGAGACGAACGTGGTCGGTCTGCCCATGGAGCTGCTCACCGAAATGCTCAGCCAGGTGGAGCGGCCCAGCGAGGCGTCGAGCGAAGTGGCCTGAATGCCGCGCCGGCCGCCGGAGGCGCAAGAAACGGCGAAGGCCGCTGGCGGCACGGCCCCGAGCGAATGGTCGATCGGGGCCACGTTCCGGCGGCCTTTCCAGGTGGTCGTCAGAGGGCGATCGTCAGATCAGACCATTTCCTTGAGGTTCTTCAGAGGGCGAATCTTGACCTT
>JAMOAF010000263.1 GCA_023621895.1 Planctomycetota bacterium | reverse complement strand
TTTCATCATTCCGGGCGCCGCTTGGCGGTGCTCACAGCCGAGCGTTCCCAAGCCGGAGCTTGGGAACGAGGTTCGAAGTAAGAACTGAACCCTGAACCCTGAACCCTGAACCCTCAATCCGAACCCTGAACCCCGAACCCTGAACCCTTTCCCTAATACCTTGCCAAATCGCCTGGCTCGCCGCCGGGCCAGAGTGTTTTTGCGATCCTCCGCGCCCCGTCGGCGAGCATCCGCAGGTCGCTGGCGACGGCGATGAATTGCATTCCCTGTGCTGCCCGCATGAGCGCCGTTTCGGGATCCATGGCATGGATTCCGGTGGGAGTGCCGGCCCTCTTGCCGGCGGCGATCACCCGCTGGATCATCGCTTCGTGCGCCTCGGCGCTGGGCATTGTCCCGTCGGCGGCTCGCATCTGGAAGCGGAGATCGTTGGGGCCGACGAAGATCGCATCGCAGCCGGGCAGGCTGTAGATCGCCTCGGCGTTGTCCACGCCCATCGGGCTTTCGGTCTGTAGCACGACGAGAATCTCGTCGTTCGCCCGGCGGTAATAGTCCTCCGCCGCGGCGTTGAAATTGAGCGCGTGCATTCCGCCGCCGACGCTGCGGTTTCCTTCCGGCGGATACTTGGCCGCGGCAATCGCCGTGCGGGCCTGCTCAACGGTGTCGACCATGGGAACAACGATCCCCCACGCGCCCGCATCGAGCACCCGCTTGATCAGGAAGTGATTTCCTTCCGGCACCCGGGCCAGCGGCGCGCACCCGGCGTCGGCCACCGCGGCGAAGAGCATCGCCGCGCGCGACCAGTCAATCGGCGAGTGCTCGATGTCGAGCGTCAGCCAGTCGAAGCCACAGCGGGCGAGCACCCTGGTGGCGTGCAGATCGCCCAGGGAGAGCCACGTTCCGAACGAGGGTTTTCCTTCACGCAGCTTAGCCTTCACTGGGTTCGATTTCATCGCCAGCCGATCCTTTCTTGGGGCAGCCTGGCGCTTATTGTTCGCTCTTGGCGCGCCTGATGCAACCCCCGGCTCCTGTGTCCGAAACGCAAACCGAAGAACGATCCTGGCCGCCCGCGGCCGGGTCGGTTAGAATACATGCGATTGTTCATGCCAGAAGCGCGGGGCGCGAGGGGAACTGTTTGCGCGACGCGTGAAAAGGGGAGCGTGCGAATGCCGGAGTTCATCCCGATCGCGAAAGTCAGCGACGTGCCGGAAGGCCGAGCCAAGGCATTTACAATCGCCGGGCGCGAAATCGCCCTGTTTCATGTCAAAGGCCGGTTTTACGCACTCGACGATTATTGCCCCCACATGGGTGAATCGTTGAGCATCGGCGAGGTGTACGGGGATGCGGTCCTCTGCGCCCGGCACCTCTGGGCCTTCCGGCTCGCCGACGGCGTTTGCCTCGACGTGCCCAGCCTTTCCGCCGGCACGTTCGAGGTGCGGGTTGAGGGAGACGACGTGCTCGTGCGGATCGCGGAGGAAGCATGATGAGGAAACGAATCGCGGACCGGTTCCTCCGTTCTTTCTAACAGGGCCCGAGGAGAAAGCAGATGCGAAACGGCAAGCTCGGAGTGGCGATCCACGGGGCCGGCTGGGTGGCCGGCGCCCATGCCGCCGGCTGGCAAAGGAATCCCCATGCCGAGATCGTCTCGATCAGCGATCTGGACGTCCGTCGGGCCAGAGCGCTGGCCGATCGCTGCCAGATCGCCTGCGCCGTGCGCGACGACTATGGTGAAGTGCTTGGCGACGAGCGGGTCGACGTGGTCGACGTGTGCAGCCCGAGCCACCTGCATGCCGAGCAGGGCATCGCCGCCGCCCGGGCGGGCAAACACGTGCTCGTGGAGAAGCCGATGGCGCTGACGGCGGAAGAGAACCGGCTGCTGCGCGACGCCGTGGCCGAGGCCGGCGTGAAGAGCCTGGTCGGTTTCGTGCTCCGCTGGAACCCGGCCGTCGAAACGATCAAGTCGCTACTCGCCGGCGGGGCGATCGGCGAGCTGTTCTATATCGAGATGGACTACTGGCACGGGATGGGGCCGGCCCATCATGCATGGAATCTCCACAGCCGGAAGAAGACTGGCGGCAGCGCGATGCTGCTGGCCGGATGCCACGCGGTCGACGCCCTCCGCTGGCTGGCGGGCGACGAGGTGGCCGAAGTCTCGGCCTTCGCGAACAACCAGAAGGGACTGTTCGAGTACGACGCCAACGTGGTCGCCGTGATGAAGTTCCGCAACGGCGTGCTCGGCAAGACGTCGGTCCTGTTCGACTGCCAGATGCCCTACCAGTTCAACATGGACCTGGCCGGCACCGAGGGGACGATTCGCGACAACCGCGTCTGGTCGAAAAAGCTCTTCCCGGGACAGACCGGCTGGGCAACCTGTCCGACGATTCTGCCCGACTCGGGCGACGTCCATCACCACCCGTTCGACGCCGAGATCAACCACTTCGTCGACTGCATCCGCACTGACCGCCAGTCGCATTGCAGCGTGGCCGACGCCTACCACACCCACGAGTTGTGCCTGGCGATCGACCGTTCGATCGAGTCGGGCGGCTCGCCGGTGGCCGTGGGCGGGGCGTAGGGGTGGTGGTTGGTGGTTGGTGGTTGGTGGTTGGTGGGTGGTGGGTGGTGGGTGGTGGGTGGTGGAGAGGGAGGTATGATGGAATCGCGGGAGATTGTGCGCCGGGCGATTGCGTTTGAGCGGCCGGAGCGGCTGCCGTTCTGGCAGCATTGGAATCATAAGATGCCGGGCTTTCCCGACGACGTGCACAATATCTGGGAGATGGACCGGGCGGAGGCGGGCTGGTTCTTCGATCGGCCGGGGGTGGACGACTGGGGCTGCGGCTGGAGCACGACCGAGCTGCGGAACATCGGCCAGGTGACGGCCCACCCGCTGGCTGACTGGTCTAACCTGGAGGGCTACCGGCCGCCCAACCCGCGGAACCCGTTCTACTACGAGCGGCTCGGGCCGCTGATCGGGGCGGCCGGCGGACGCTACGTGGTGTTAACGGCCCACAACCTGCTTTTTTCGCGGCTGCACAAGCTCCGCGGTTTTGCCGCCACGATGGAGGACTTTTACCTTGCGCCCGAGCGGATCGAACGGGTGCTCGACATGATCGTCGATTTCAAGATCGAGCAGTGCGACGAGCTTCGGCGGCGGTTCGGGGCTTCGATCGACGGGCTGTTCGTGGCCGACGACTGGGGCACGCAGGACGGCACGTTCATCAGCAAACGGCTCTTCGACGAGTTTTTCACCCCCCGGTACAGGAAGATTTTCGACGCGATTCACCAGTGCGGCTGGCACGTGATCCTGCACAGTTGCGGGCGGATCAACCAGTTCGTGCCGGGCTTCATCGAGTTGGGGGTGGACGTGCTCAACATGCAGCAGTCGCGCAGCTACGGCTTGGAGGAGTTCGGCCGGCAGTTCCGCGGCCAGGTCTGTTTCGCCGCCACGGTTGACATCCAGACGACGATGCCGCGCGGAACCGAGGCGGAGGTCCGCGAGGAGGCCCGGCTGCTGCTCGAATATTGGGGGACGCCCGAGGGCGGCCTGATCGCCTTCGACTACGGCGACTGGAAGGCGATCGGCGTCAGGCCGGAGATGCCTCGCGTGATGTTCGACGAGTTCGCCAAGGGGCGAGTTGGTGGGAGATCGGCGTGAAGCCAGGGTTAACCGGCCGCTCTCCAGGGCGGTCTTGCTGGGGGATTTGGCCCGCGGTCAGACCGCTCGCGAGGCGTCTGGAGAAGCCCTGCCGACCGCCAATGACTCTCGCGTTGGCGCCGGCTGGATTCGGGCTGCGGCTGCGGATATCATGGCGATGGTTAATCGGACGCGTGCGCGAGCAGACGCCCCTCGCCCGAGAGCGCCTCCCGCGAGGTGGCGCCGAGTGCGGGAAAGACCGTGCCAAATAGGCCAATGGCGAAGCACTGCGGGTGCGGGTTTCCCTGGCGGGGACAGACTTGATCCAGTTGCAGCAGCAGGCGAGGTAGAAAAAATGAGGACGGGGCCGATGAAAAAAATGCTCATGGGAATCGCGGGACTGATGGCGGTGGCAGCGTGTGCCGTGGCCGCATCGCCGACTCCGCTCAGCGAGCGGCAGGCGCGGCCATCGCCCGAATGGGTCACGCGCGGCGTGATGTACCAGATTCAGCCGCGCGCCTTCACGCCGGAAGGCACGCTGAAAGCCGCCGCAGCGCGGTTGCCGAAGCTGGCCGAGCTCGGGGTCGACATCGTTTACCTTTGCCCCGTTTTTGTATCGGACGACGATCCGGACACCCGGGGCTGGAGCCCGCGCCAACGAGCCTCGAAACTGAACAACCCGCGCAACCCGTACCGGATGAAAGACTACTATCACGTCGATCCGGAATACGGCACGGACGCCGATCTGAAGACGTTTATCGCCGAGGCGCACAAGCTCGGGATGCGCGTGCTGCTGGACATGGTCTACTTGCACTGCGGACCGCGGGCGGTGTTTCTTGAAAAGCACCCGAACTTCGTCAAGCGGGACCAGGAGGGCAAGATCGTAGCCGCCGGGTGGGGTTTCCCGGCGATCGATTTCGCCAATCCCGAGCTCCGCGAATACCTGTGGAAGAACATGGAGTACTGGGTTCAGGAGTTCGGCGCGGACGGGTTCCGCTGCGATGTCTCTGACGGGATTCCGCTGGACTTCTGGGAAACGGCGCGCGACCGCTTGGACAAGATTCAGCCCGAGGTCTGCCTGCTGGCCGAGGGGACCCGGCGCGAGGACCAGCTCAAGGCCTTCGATCTCGACTACGGCTGGGGATTCAAGTGGGATGACCCGGCAAGCATCAGGAAGCAATGGGAGAAGATGCGGGACGAGCGCCCGCGCGGCGGGGCGAGGTTCATTCGCTTTATCGACAACCATGACATTGCCAACGACGCGTGGCACAACCGGGTGGAAAAGGCGTGGGGGACTCCGCGCGTCAACGCCACGCTCGCCGTGCTCTTCACGCTCGACGGCGTGCCGTTCCTCTATAATGGGCAGGAAGTCGCCGACACCGCCCGGCACAGCATCTTCGGCCGGCTGCCGATTGATTGGGCCAACGGCGACACGCCCGCGGGCAAGGCCCGTTTCGCGCTCTGCCAGCAGCTTTGCGCGATGCGCCACGCCGAGCGGGCGCTGACCCGCGGTGCGCTCGCATGGCTCGACAACGACGCGCCCAAAGCCGTATTGTCTTACCAGCGATCCTTTGAAAACGAGCGGATCCTGACGCTTGTGAACCTGGCGGGACAGCAGGTCCGCGTCGAGATTGCCATGCCGGCGGAGCAGACGACGGGGCTTCGTCAATTGCTCGGCCAGGGCGTGAAAATGGAGACCGCGAGCGGCGGAAAAAAGGTCTTCGAGTTGGAAGGATACGGGTTCTTCGTGGGCAAGGGCCAATAGGCGCCGCCCACGCGGATCGCAGCCTGGCGGCTATTTCGTTTCAAAACGGATGTTGCGGGCATACTCGTTGATCGTCACGTCGGGGGAATCCGCGGTCACTGCCTTGCCGAAGCGGGCCACATTCTGGAAACAGAGATTCTCCACGGTGTGTTGCTCGTCGTGCCCGACCACACAGATCTCGCCGCGAAACCTGCTCTTGATTCCAGCCACGTTGATATTCTTGAACACGCAGTCGGCAAGGCGACCCGCGGAGGTGTATTTCACGCCTGAAACCCCGCAAATCATCGGCTTGGCGACGACCAGGAGGATGTCGCCCCCGTCTGCGTTGATCCGAAAGTCTTCGAAGCGCATGCGCCGCATCGGCATGTTGTCGCTCGGCTGCAAAAAGAAGACGGCATGGCACCAGAACTCCTCCGGCTCCCTGTACCTGGGGCTGTAATGCAGCACGTCGACGTCGCGTGCCGTGAGGTCCTGCATCGCCTCCGTCTCGCATTCGTATCCGATCCGGAAGACATTCGCCAGGTCCGTCCACAATTCACAGGCCTCGATCACGATCTTCTCGCACGCCTTTCGCTGGCATCCTTTCAGCCCCTTGATCGCGATGCAATCGTCTTGCGACCGGATGAAGCAGTTCCGGATCGTAACATTGCTCGAGTTGACCACGTCGATCCCATCGTCGTTGATCACCCGTGACCCGCAAATCTTGACATTTTCAATCACCACGCCGTCGCAGGCGCTCGGGACCAGGACCCACCCCCAGGAGCCGCGCACGATCACGTCGCGAACAACGAGATTCCTGCACGACACGAGATCCAGCATGTAACGGCCGGGCCCCTTGAGATGCTCGTAGTTGCTGCCGTCGAGAATGCCGCGGCCGCGGACCGTGATGTTCTCGCCCTTGGCCCACACGACCCCCTTCACCACCGCGCCGCCCGCCAGGTAGAGGGTCTGGTTGTCCGCCAGCCGGATGTTCACGGGGTTGTGAATCCCAGGCCCGAAATACACCACGTTCGGATCGCCCGGCTTCGGCTGATCCGCCTCCAGCGGGTTGGCGAAGAGGAGCAAGGGACTATTCCGCCCGTCGCGCTCAACCGCGATCCGGAACGGCTTCCGCGCCGTGAACGCGAGGCAGTTTGGATTCTCCATCACTGGCTTGATTCCAAACCGTGCGGGCAGGATATTCGCCCGCTCGAGCGATTGAGCCGACGTAATGCGCACCGCGACTTCGCCCGAAAAATCGAAGGAGGCAAAATAATACTTCTTGTCGAAATACTCGGTCTCCGCGGAGTAGATGTCTACCGGTTTGCCATTCACTTCCACGCGGTAGTCACCGGTTGCTGCCTCGCCTGGGGGCGCGGGATACGTGACCACCCGGGTTTCGGAATCGGCACGAGCCTCGATCGCTCCCAGGCCGGAAAAAACGGCCACGGCGCCGTAGAGAACTGCTGACCGTGCGATGCGCGCCGCCTTGTCGCCTCTTTCATTCATAGTCCACCTCGTGGTGCGTCTTCCGAATCTCATTTTGCCCTCACAGATGTCGAAACCGCTCAGGCCCCCGAATGACCGCTCCCGGAGACTGTTTCAGTCTTCACGGCACAACGTGCTTTTGGGCCGCCGTGCGAGGCCCGCTGGCCGCGAAAGTCGGACTCCCCCCCGAGCTTTCCTGCAACGGCAGCCGGCTCCATCATACGAAAGCGGCTTTCCGCGTTCCAGTCGGCCGCGGGCCTCTCGATCCGAAATCCAGTCCAGTGCATTCACACTTGGAGGCGGGGCGCCGCCTCGTTTCCAACTGTCCCCTGCTTGCGACCTCAGTCAAAATCACGGGGCACGCCCGGTTCTTGACTTTGCCGCGCGCGTCCTTCAAGCTGTTGGCGTCGGCCCATGTAACCGTTCACGGAAACAGTCCCCGTGAACGGTTTTCGTTGCATCTTCCCCCGAGTGTAGTAATGAAAATCGCGAAGTTTTGGCTCTGTTGCTTGTGTTGGACGGCCGGAGCGGGCCTTGCGCCGGCTGCGGATGCACCGGCGCCGCCGCTTGAAAAGCCGGGCTGGAAGCTCACCTTTCACGATGAGTTCGACCGCCCGCAATTGAACGACATGTACTGGTTCCCCGCCTACCGGTCGGGCCGCAAGGAGTATTTCAAACGCATCGGCAAGGAAAGCCGCTGGGTCGACCACAACGCGCACTACGTGATCGAAGACGGTGTTCTCAAGCTCCGCATCGACGAGCGACTGCCGTTCCGCCCGGACAAGAGCACGCCCTGCGTCAGTTGCGTTCAGACGTCGGATCACCGTTTCGGGGCGACGACCAGCGAGTATCAGATTCTCGACAAGTTCGCGCAGAAGTACGGCTGGTTTGAAATCCGCGCCAAGTGCGCCAAGGGAAGCGGCTTGCTCAACGCCTTCTGGCTCCACCAGCACGATCCGACGAAACAGGAGTACACGCCGGAGGGCCGCCGCCGTGATGTTGGCGAGGGCGTTGTCGAGATCGACATCTTCGAGCTCCCGGGCAACCTGGTCGAAAAGCGCCGCAACACCTGCAACATTCACTTCATCGACAGCGAAGTCCGCAAGGCGGGCAACTACACCTACGACATGGACTTCGACGCTTCGCAAGGGTTTCACGTCTGGGCGATGGAGTGGCAGGAGGGGCAGGTCGACTGGTACGTGGATGGGAAGGTGGTCAACACCTACAAGGGCCCCACTCCGCAGGAGAAGATGTTCATCCTCATCGCCCTTTTCCAATACTCCGGCTGGATCGGTCAGATCGACCCGAACATGACCTACCCGCGAGATTTCGAGGTCGACTACGTGCGGCTCTACGCGGGCGAGCCGTAACCGCGACCTTGAAACTTCTACCTTTCGGCAAAGTTCAAGGCTCAATTCTGGGTGCATGTGGTTTCAAATCGGGACGTGGCTCGGCAATGGTT
>JAMOAF010000313.1 GCA_023621895.1 Planctomycetota bacterium | reverse complement strand
CGGCCTTCTGGGCCAGGCGGTCGTTGGGCCAGGGCATCTCGCCCTGCCTGCTGCGGCTGGAGGCCAACCAGCCGGTGATCCACTTCGTGTCGAACTGTTCGCCGCCCTCCAAATCGAAATCGCGGCGAAAGACCGTCGAGGAGCCCTGCAAGCATCCGTAAAGCACGTTGTCGCGGTAAACGGCCAACGATCGCAGGGGCGTGTACGAGGCGATCCGCGGCTGGTGGCGCGGCGCGTAGGACCAGCAGCCGCGCGGGGCCATCACCGATCCGCCGCCCGTGTTGAGCCGGGCGAAGACCGCCCAGCGATCGATCGACATTTTGCCGGTCTTGCGGTCGAAGACCCAGCGCGACATGCCCACGCCTTCGCCCTCCTGGTGCAGCAGGTCGAAATTGTCGAACTCCAGGGCCGATGACTCGTAGAAGCCCTGCTGGGGCACGCTGTCGAGCCGCTCCACCCAGGCGAGCTTGCCGGTGGCCGGGTCGGCGGCAAAGACCAGGATTCCGCCGTCGGCCAACGACTGCCGCCCGGCGGCGAAATAGGCCACCCCATCAGACACGAGCACGCTCCCCGGCACCGGCCAGGGCGATTCCAACTGCCCGTAGGCAATGATTTGCTCTTCAACCGGAGCGGCGCGGAGCCGCCAGACGAGCCGCCCGTCGTCAACCCTCAGGCAATACACCCAGCCGCTCTTGGCGCCGAACAGGCACAGCCCCTTGTGCAGCGTGGGGGCGGTGTCGACGCGGCCGCTGGCCGTGAATTGCCAGGCGATCTTGCCGGTCCGGGCGTCCAGGCCGACCACCTGGTGCGCATCCGGCCGGGTGACGACGACGCGCTCTCCGGCAATCACCGGACTGGTGATCGGGCCCTTCACAAAACCGTTCTCTCGCCAGTCCTCGGCGATGATCCCCGCAGCGTGCGTTCCGCCCAGGTCGACTGACCAGAGCGTCTCGAGTTTCTCTGGCGCCGGGCCCCTCGTGCTGCCGCTCCGCCACGGATCGTGGCGGTACATCGGCCAGTCGAGATCCGCTTTTTCTGGCGGCCAATCGGCCGGGGGCGCGGCGGCCGTCTCGAGCGGGAACCTGATTTCACTCGGTTTCAGCTCGGCGATCGCACCGGCCGGACGCTCCGGCGCGAGGGCGGTGTAGCCGCGGAGCATCGGCCAGCAGACGCAGTGCTTGGGGGTCACGTAGATCAGGCCGTTGGCCGGTACCCAGCCGCCGTCGGGGCCGCAAGCGGCCTTGGTGATCTGCTGGGCGTCGATCTGGCCGGTCGCCAAGTCGGTCAAGTCGAGCTCGCCCGAGAGCATGTAGCGGCAGGTCATCACCGGCGGGAAGCAATGTGTCAGGCCGGCCGGATGAGTGACGAGGACCTGGCCGCTTCCGGCATCGATCGCCGAAACCTGGATGGGAAGCCGCCGCTTGTCCGCGTCCTTGCCGCCGTGGAGCAGCCAGAGCCGATCGTCGGCAAACATCGCGCGCGCCTGGCGGTGGTGGTTCATGCCGGGCAGGAAGGGGTAGTCGAGCTGGACCTTGCCGTCGGCGGCCGAAAGGATGTGCAGGGCGTTCTCCGGCCCCTCGTCGCTGAGCGAGGAGACCTCGAACGCCACCAGTCCGCGGTAGTAGACCGTTCGCGTCGCTTTCGGCAGCCAGGCCAGGTCGCTCCGCTTCCAGCGGACGCGGCCGCTCTCCATGTCGAGCACGACCGCCTCGACCGTTTCGTTGCGGCGGGGCTGGCCCTGGACGAGCGCCACCGTGCCGTCGCCCGCCACGACGGTGCGGGGATCGGAAGCTGGAAACGACCACTTGAGCTGGCACGAATCGGCATAGAGGGCCCGCACCGAGTCGCTGGTGACGGCGATCAGAACCCCCTGGTCGAAGAGCAAGTCACGCGGCGAGCCGGCATCGGGATACTCGGCCAGCGGTTTGCCGGTAGCGCCGTCCAGGGCGACAAGCTTCTGCCGCTCGACGGCGAACAGCCGGCCGCCGCCGGCGACGGGCGCCGCGCTGTTGGCCCCCAGATTCCTGATCGTGAACCGCCCGCCGGAGGGCGAAGACAGGTCGTGCTGCCAGAGGCGCAGGCCGTTGAATCCGTCGCGGGCGAGCACGCCCGCGTAGAAATTGCGTCCGGCGGCGGTGACCATGCCGCGGACCTCGGCCTCGGCGCCGGCGACCCAGCGGACCCGGCGGGGCGGGGCCACGAGCCGGTCGCGCGAGGCGGCGTTTCCCGCGGCCGAGTGCCGCGGGTGCGTCCACTCGTCCATCTCGCCGGGCCACGGCTTCTGTCCCACGAGCCACTCGCCGCCGTCGCCCACCTGCCTGACAGCCGCAAAGCCCAATGACGCCAGTTCGCCCGCGGTCGCCTTCTTGGCGCCGACCACCAGGATCCCGTTGGGGCAGAGGACCCGCATCGCCTCCTCCAACGGCGCCTGGGCGGAATCCTCGGCGATGAACAGCAGGTTGACGAGATTCTCCGTATACGGCAATCCGCCTGAACGGGGCAACCGGTCGGCGGACACCAGCCCGTACAGGCCGGTCGCCCGCAGTTGCCCGCGCGCCCGCTCGACGGCTTGCTCGTCGCCGTCGAGCACGTGGACCAGGTAGCGCCCGGCGGCCGCCAGTTCGGCTGCGCCGCCGACCTTATCGGCCCCGACCTGGACGCACAAACCGCCATGGACGCCGAGCGATTTGACGATCGCTTCGGCGGGTGAGAGGTCAGCGCTTGGCGACTCGTCCGCGCAGGCTCCTCTCGACGCCGTTGCGATTACCGTTGCGAAAATGGCAAGTGCCGTGAGACGTTGGGAGCAGGCGAAGCGTTTCACGTTACGGTCCTTCGTTCAATACGGATGTTGTCGAATGTCAGGCGCCGGCAGGCCGCGGCGCTAACAACCGCCGGCCGCGTGCGATTGCTCCACCCTACGACTCGATTCAGCGGTTGGCGTAGGTCCGCCCGAGATACTCGACAACCGCCCGCTTCAGTTCCAGCGGTTTGATTTCGTTCAGGCCGCGGTAGATGATCTTGCCGCCGGGGGCGACGAGGATCGTGTAGGGGACCGGGCCGGGCCACTTGGCATCGAGCGCCTCGGCCAGCTTGTCGCGACTGCCGCCGGTGAAGTGGTAGTTGACCGAGGAGACATGGTTCTCCTTGAGAACCTCCAGGGCCCGACCCTCCTGGCCGGCCTCGTCGATGCTGATCGTGAACATCTCGAAGCGCCGCTTGCGGTACATGCGATTCATCGTGACCAGCTCCGGCATTTCGGTAATGCACGGGCCGCACCAGGTCGCCCAGACGTTGATCAGGCGGAGCTTTTCGCCCTCGTTGCGCACGAGGCTCTTCACGCCTTCCTCGCTGATCGATTCGAGTGCGACCGGCTCCGCATCCCACTTGGCAAGCGACTCCTTGGCGCTGGTGCGCTTGTCCGACCACTTGGTGGAGCAGCCGAAGACGCGCGTCTGTTCCACGGGCACGGGCGATCCGGCGAGCAGGGCCTCGATGGCGTTGCGGGCGTCGTGCGAGGTAACCTGTCTCACGTCGGAGTCGTCGATTCGCCCCACGTAGCGCAGGCGCCGCGCGGCGTCGAAGATGAAAACATGGGGCGTCGCCAGGACGCCGTATGCCCGCGACGTCTTTTGCGTCTCGCCGTCGTACAGGTACGGAAACTTGAAGTCGCGGTCTTTCGCCCGAATCTTCATGTCCTCGAAACAATCGCCCACGTCGGTATACCCCAACTCGTCGAGCCGCACGGCCAGCGGGTCGTTGGGCGAGATGGCCACCAGGGCCACGCCGCGATCCTTGGTCTCGGCATGGAGCTTGATGAGCCGCTCCTCGTAGGCCTGGGCCGTCGGGCAGTGGTTGCAGGTGAACACGACGACGAGCACTTTGGCGCCGGCAAAATCGGCAAGCCGATAGGTCTTGCCGTCCACGCCCGGCAACTCGAAATCCGGCGCCGAAGCGCCGATCTGAAGCGTCGCCGCGCCGCCGGGCGCGGCTGCCAGGCCGTTTGAACCGAAAAACAACACTCCGAGACAACTTGCTGCGATCACGATTTTTTCTGACATTTTCGCGGCTCCTTCTGGTTTTCGCACGCCTCTGGCTTGTGACTTCCGCCCAGCGCGGGGCAAGCCCGCGCGGCGCGGCTGTAAGCTATTGCCTGTGACCTGCAACATCCAACCTGCAACCGCGGCTGCCAGGTCACCGGCCGGCCTCTACGAGCCGCTGGGGACCTGGGCATTGCCGCCCTTGATCGATCGAATGTTGATTGTATAGGGGCCTTGGCCCTCGACAAGCCAGCGGACATAAACCGCGCCCATGCCCGGGATGTTCGCAATCCGGACCTCTTCCGGTTGGTGCTTCTGCTCCTCGGCGTCGCGGAACAGTGGCTCGCCGCTTTGCAGGGCCGCGATGACCTTGACCCCCGCGCCGCCGATTGTGGCCACGTCGGGCGGAGTGATCCCGCGTCGTAGGTCGATGTCGGCGTGGGTGGGGATCAGCTTCTGGTTGATGATCGCGGCGGTGACCTCGACCAGCCTGCCCGCCTTGGGCACGACCTCGACCGACTGGATGGCGACCTGCGGCATCTGGTCGGCATGGTAGAGCGTGAACGCCATGTTGCGATGGCATTCTTCCTCCAAGAGAAAAGAAGGCGGCTGGCGGCCCCACTGTTTCTTCTTGCCACCGACTTCGATCTTGCCGTACTGCGGATGGTCGACCTCGTGCCAGGCGACGGTGCCCTGCCCGAGAAGAAGGTACTTGTCGAACTCCTCCACGCCTTCGTTGCGGTTCTCGAGCTCGCGGCGGAAATAGTTTTCCGTCGTGAACAGCTCGTTGGTGAAGGAGAAAATGCCCAGCATCCCGAACAACCAGTCAAACTCGCCGCCGTAGACTTCATACAGGCCGGTCGCGCAGGTCTTGTAGTCGTAGGCGGGCAGCATCCGCACCCCCTTGGCCGCGATGGCGTCGTAGACGGCCGTATCGGGGGCCGAGTAGGCGTCGTCGTTGTTGCCTGGTCCGCGGAGGATCAGTCCGCCCGAATTGTGGTACGACTGCGCGCCGGCGATGTTGGGATGATCGAGCACGAACTGGCCCACCAGGCGGTTTTCTGCCAGAGAGAAGGGGTAGCGGTAGGCGCCGGATTGCACGTAGCCGGGCTGCCAGAGCCGCGGCCAGTCGCGGTTGGGATCGTAGAAGCCAACGCCGTCTTCGTTCACCAGCCCGTCGCCGTCGTTGTCGTATCCCTCCAATCCGAGCAGATCGTACTCGCCCCGCTCGTCGGGTTCGGCCTGGATCATCAATTGCGGGTATTTGGGGTGGACCTTCCAGCGGCCGTTGGGGTTGCGCCGTCGCATCTGGGTGATCTGGCCGTCGCCGTCGAGATCGTCGGGTCCGTCCTCGTCGACCAGGCCGTCGCGGTCGTCGTCGACCGGCCGTTGGCCGGCCCGCGGCGAGCTGCTGGTATTCGGCTCGTGCATGTGGTCGTCGCGCGAGTCGGGGCTCATCATCGGCACGAAATAGAACGCCCTCTCGTCGACCAGCCGGGTCACCGCGTCGTGCCGGCCGTGCATCTCCAGCAGGTACCACGCCGTGTAGAGGGCGACCTCGGTCCCCTGGATTTCGTTGGCGTGGATCGCTCCGTCGATCCAGAAGGCCGGCTTGCCGCGGTCGGGGCCCGTCTTGGAATTGGTGACGGCCAGGAGCCACATCTCCCGGCCGCCGTACGACTTGCCCAAGCTCTGGAGCCTGGCCAGGTTCGGGTGGGCCGCGGCCATCTGCTTCAGCAGCGCGGCCGCCTCGGTGTAATCGTGATAGCGGTTCCACTGGGCCGGCGCCTTGGGATCGGCCGGCGCGCCCATCGGTTGATAAGGCTTCTGCGTCGCACCCGAGGCGGTCGCCGCCACAAGCGTCAGAAAGAACACCGAGCCGATCAATCGAAGCCGGTTCATCGCACACCTAACGCAAGATGATTCGTTTTGCAGCGCTGCCCACCATCGGACTCCACACGCGCACGTCAAGCTGGGGCGTTGTGCCGCCTTCAACGTGCACGAGCCACGCCTGTTCCGCTTGTCCGCCACCGCCGGCCAGGGGGCCGATCGTCCGCCGTGCATGGCCGGTCACCAGGGCGATCCCGTTGGGCAGTTGCAGCTCGATTTGCAGATTCTGCGCCTGCCGTGCGAGCCGGCCCATCGCCGATTCGGTCGGCAGCACCCCTTCGTTCTCGACGACGGCGGTCACCCGCCAGACCCCGGCGCCGAGCGGCTCGGTTCGCACCTCGGCGATCGACACCTTGGGCAACATGGCGGCGACTTCAACGAGGAACTGGAAGTGCTTTTCCGCCAGGGAGTCGAACTCTTCGGCCGGCGGATTCTGCCTCAGGAAGGGCTTGAAGCCGCCGATTTCGACCTTCTTGTCCTTCAAATCCGGGTGGTCGAATGGTTGCCAATCGACGAACCCTTCGACACCGCGCGCTCTGAACCACGCCAGTCCGCTGCGATCCTCGGCCCCGCGCTCGTCCTTGGGCGGCTCCTTGTCCTTCTCGCCGGACTGCTTGGCGTCTTGCCCCTGGTCTTTACCTTGGTCCTTGGAATCGGGCGACTCCTTCTTCGACTGCTCCTCGGCCTTGGTTGGAATCCACCACGCGCGCGTTGCCAGCGACCAGCGGCCATACTGAAAATAGGCCCAGTCGGCCAGTGCGCCGGCCGACTTGGGCGGCCTCGGCAGGCCATGCTTGTCGCGGATCTTGCCATAAGCCTCGGCGAATTTGTCGAAATACGGGGCGTCGCTCGCCAGCAGCGCGGTCTTGATCCGCTTCTTCTCGGCGGCCTCGTCCGGTTTCCATTTTTCCAGGAGGTTGTCGGCGGCCGCGAGGGTCCAGACGACGGCGATGTTCGGATGATCGAAGGCGAAATCGGCCACCGCGCGGGTCTCCACCTCGGACACCTGGTGTGGGCCCGCGCCGCTTTCGAAGTAAGGATAGTTGTGGGGGAAGTTCCGGTTGAAGGCGACCCCGCCCGGCGGGTCTTCGTTCAGCTTGCCGTCGCCGTCGTTGTCGCACCCTTCGATGTAGAGCTTGTAGCGCCCCCGCTCGCCTTTCTTGGGATCGGCTTGGATCATCACGCGATCGTCGCCGGGATGCGGGATAGAATCGCCGGCGGCGTCTTCCACTCGCATCGCCGTGATCCACCCGTCGCCGTTGAGATCCTCCGGGCCGTCTTCGTCGATCCTGGCGTCGTTGTCGTCGTCGATGGGGCGCTCGTTGAGAGACCGTTCACGAAAAGGTTTTTTGAAGAAAGCCTCGGCGCCGTCCGGCGCGGGGCGCGGGATCACGTAGAACGTCACCCGATCGAAGACCGCGCGAAACGAAGCGTCTGTCTCGGCTTTTTTCACCAGCCGCTCGGCCAGGCGCAACGCGACTTCACTATCGACCGGCCGCACGGGTTCCACCCCGCCGACAATCAACACCGCCGGCTTCTCGTCGCGTTTGCCGGCGCCGATCGAGAGCATCACGATCTCGCGCCCCCCGAGCGTCTCGCCGAGCGAGGCGCGGGCGACGTACTTCGATTTGGCCAGTTCGCGGACCTGGGCGAGAAACGCCGCATGGTCGCTGTAGCCGTCCAGGGCGCTTTCGGCCGCCCCGGCGGATGAAACGACCAGGACGAAAAGTGCCAGGACAAGGCAAGCCCGCCCCGTGGAACGCAGCGCGCGGTCTTCAAGATATGGACGTGTCACGATGTTTCTTCTCAACAAGCGCCCAGACAGCCGGAATTTCGACTCTTCATACTACTTTGGCGAAACTCCGATTGCCAGCAGTTTTGCCCCGCGCTACTGATTTTCAGACTCCAGATTGGGGGTGCCATGAACAGGAAGGAATCAACTCCACGGCGAGGCTCAGGGCGGCACGCTGAAACTGGCGGGCCTGCCGCTGCTCGACTACCCGCTGCTGCTCGCCGACCGCTCCGTTATCCCATATTGAGTCCCTGGGGAGCCGCCTGGTACTGGAACAGGCTCCTGTCGCCGATCAGCACGGGCGCGTCGTAGACCGGAATGTCTTTTAAGGTGACGTTTCCGCCGGTCTGGTTGATCCAGCTTGCCGGAATGCAGTAGACCCGGCCTGTAATCGTATCTACCCACACCGGCTCGGCAAAGGTTGCGCCCTTGACGGCGACGGTTGCGCCAACAATATCGTTGGCGTCGGATGGAACGCTTGAGTTGTCCCAGATTGTGAGCAACAAACGGCCATCGGTTTTCTTCTTGTACACATGGACGGCGCACGGTCTGTGACAGACGACCTCTGCTGGGCTATCAGCGACGCGATCCAAGGTTTCGTCA
>JAMOAF010000770.1 GCA_023621895.1 Planctomycetota bacterium | reverse complement strand
TCTTGGAAATCGACTTGGAAACGATCCGGCTGGAGGTGTGGGGAGCGCAGTGAACCACTTTGGCGCCGGCGTCCTGGTGCTGGCCCGCCGAGGCGAAGGCCACGGAGAGGATTTCCGCCCGAGCCCCGGGCTCCATCATGTAAACGGAAGGATACTTCATCGTCAGCCGGCTGCCGAGGTTGCCGTCGACCCACTCGACGAGCGAATCGCCCTGACCGACCGCCCGCTTGGTGACCAGGTTATAGATATTGTTGGCCCAGTTCTGAATCGTCGTGTAGCGGACCCGCGCGCCGCGCTTGGCGACCACTTCGACCACGGCGGAGTGGAGGCTCTCGGTGCTGTACATCGGCGCGGTGCAGCCTTCCACATAGTGGCAGCTCGCCCCCTCGTCGACGATGATCAGGGTCCGCTCGAACTGCCCCATGTTCGCGGCATTGATGCGAAAATAGGCCTGTAGCGGATACTCGATCCGGACACCCGGCGGCACGTAGATGAACGAGCCGCCCGACCAGACGGCCGAGTTCAACGCGGCGAACTTGTTGTCGGTCGGGGGGATGATCGTGCTGAAATACTCGCGGACCAGGTCGGGATGCTCCCGCACGGCGGAGTCCATGTCGGTGAAGATCACGCCGCGCTGGGCAAGCTCCTCCTTGAGCGAGCCGTAAACGACCTCGCTCTCGTACTGGGCCTTGACGCCGGCGAGGTATTTCTTCTCGGCATCGGGGATTCCCAGCTTGTCGAAGGTCGACTTGATTTCCGCGGGCACGTCGTCCCACGAACGCTCCTGGCGGTCGGTCGGCTTGAGATAGTAATAGATCTCCTGAAAATTGATGCCGATCTTCCCACCCCAGGTCGGCAGCGGCTTCGATTCGAAAATTTTCAGGCTTTCAAGCCGGAAACTGCGCATCCAATCCGGCTCGGACTTGATCTCCGAGATCTGGGCGACGATCGATGGATCGAGGCCTTTGCGGGCGCGGAAAACGAATCTCTCCTCGTTGCGGAAATCGTATTTGTTGATTTCCCCAATCGCGGCCATGCCCTGGTTTTGCGTTTCGGTTGCCATGCGTGTCTCCCTGCTTCAACCGGCCACGGCGACTTGGGCCATCTGCTGCTCGACCGCGGCGGCCTCGGGGTAGGCGGCGCGGACCCGGTCATAACCCTGCTTGTGGAGTTCGTGGGCCAATGCCTCGCCGCCGGTCTCAACGATCCGCCCGCCGAGGATCACGTGGGTGAAGTCGGGGCGGTTGTGTTCGAGAAGCTGCTCGTGGTGGGTGATTACGAGGATGCCCATCTGGTGCCCCCCGATCTCGGCGATGCTCCGGCTGGCCAGGCGGACGGCGTCGACGTCCAAACCGCTGTCGGTCTCGTCGAGAATGGCGAACTTGGGGCGCAGCATGGCGAGCTGAAGAATCTCGGCGCGCTTCATCTCCCCGCCGGAAAAACCGTCGTTCACGTAGCGCCGGGCAAACTCGGGATCGATTCGGAGCTGGTCCATCTTCTCGCGGAGTTCCTTGCGGAACTGCCGCATCGGGATCAACTCCTCGCCCTCCTTGCGCTCCGGCCGGCGGATGTTGGTCGCCGCGTGGCGGAGGAAGTCGGCCATCTTGACGCCCGGGATGGCGACGGGGCGCTGAAAAGCCAGGAATAGGCCGGCCCGTGCGCGCTCGTGCGGCTCGAGATCGAGCAAGCTCACCCCGCCCATCTCGATGCTTCCGCCGGTCACCTCGTAGGACGGGTGGCCCATGATGGCGTAGCCGAGCGTGCTCTTGCCCGAACCGTTCGGGCCCATCAGGGCGTGGACCTCGCCGCGGCCGATTTCAAGGTTCACTCCGCGGAGGATCGGCTTGCCGGCAACGCTGACGTGGAGATCGGTGATCTTCAGTTTCTCGGTCATTTCGCACTGGGCTTGAGTTTCTGGTGTTCAAAAAGCGGTTTCACGTCGTTGATGCGGACAAAACCGCCGTGGTGGGGCAGCGGCAGCCGATCTTCGACCTTCGGCCCCCTCTGCCCGAGGCTCGTCAACCAATCCAGCCAACCGGCCCGCTGGCCGGCAGGCCGCTTGGCCAGCCGCTGGCCCTTGATCTTCTCCTGCAAACGCATCAGACCTTCAATAAGGGCTTCGGGCCGAGGCGGGCAACCCGGCACATAGATGTCGACCGGCACCACCAGGTCGACGCCCTTCACGACGTGGTATCCGTGTTCGAAGTACGGCCCGCCGCCGAGCGTGCACGCCCCCATCGCCATCACGTACTTGGGGTCCGGCATCTGCTCGTAAAGCCGCCGCACGCGGCTTGCCATTTTGAACGTCACGGTCCCCGCCACGATCATCAGGTCCGCCTGGCGCGGGGTCGCCCGAAACGCGCCCGCGCCGAATCGATCCAAATCGAATCGCGAGGCGCCGACCGCCATCATCTCGATGGCGCAGCAGGCCAGGCCGAAGGTCATCGGCCAAACGCTGCCCGACCGGGCCCAGTTGATCGCGTCTTCGAGCGTGGTTGTAATCACGCCCTCTTCTAATCGTCCTTCGATCCAGGGCTGACTCATGAGCCGCCGTGTCCCTTCCCTATTCCAAGCTAAATCGACCTGCGTGATTCGTGGAAAAAGCGGCTGTTATTCAGATAGCCGCGTGGGCTTGCCCCGCGTTTCGTTACGTACGGGTTGTGCCGCAGCGCTGGCGCGCCCCGGGGCAAGCCCACGCGGCTACCACGCTCTGATGAATTCCTCCCGGAATCACGCAAGCTCATTTAGCCTCCCAAACACACAAGACCACGTTCGCAGTATAACAGTCGCTCTCCAAAGCCGAAACCGGCATCGCTTGCCTCGCTCCCGGCGCGTTGGGCACAAACCCACTTATCCGCGCGGCGGTCCCGGCAGACTGTGCTCCTCAGCGCACTTGCGAGGCTCCAGGAGGTCTCCTTCACGGGTAGAGGATCGACCCACCCGATCCCTTCTCGGCGGAAGGCCGGAGCTCGAAGTACACTGAATACTAGGAGGAACGCTATTTTTGTCAAGAAGAACTGTTAAAAAAAGGTCGATGGCCGAGATCACCAAGGCCCGAATCGCCTCCGATCAGGGTTCGGCGCCGCTGTGATCGGGCCGTTCGCCAGTCTGGCGGGGGAAGCAGGCAGACACCACGCGCCGGAATTCCTCGGGCGTTGACACCCGTGCCACGTGGTCGCGAAACGACCGCGCCCCCGGGCAGCCCTGGGCATAGCAGCAAGCGATCTTGCGCATCTGCACCGTGCCCTTGCCGACGCCGAATTGCTCCACAATCGCGTCATAGTGGTCCAGAAGAAGCTGTTGCTGCTCTTCGATTGTCGGGCGCGCCGGGACGGGAAGACCGCGCAAGGCCGCCGCGGCCTGCGCGAACAGCCAAGGCCGGCCCAGCATCGCCCGGCCGATCATCACTCCGTCGACAGGCCAGCGCCGAAACGCCTCGACGACCGCTTCGGCGGAGCACACGTCCCCGTTGCCCACCAGGGGGATTCTTCGAAGGTGCTCCTTGACGCGGGCGATTTGATCCCAGTCGGCCTGGCCGCGGAACATCTGCCGCGCGGTTCGGCCGTGAACGGTAAGCGCCGCTCCGCCGGCCGACTCCACCGCTTCGGCCACCTCGCACGCCGTGATCTGCGACTCCGAAGGTCCGAGGCGGATTTTCGCCGTGACCGGCGTCGGGTGGCAGGCGGCGGCCACCCGCCGCACGATCTCACCCACACGATCGGGATAACGCAGCAGGTAGGAACCGCTCTCGGCATTGCACGACACGCGCCGCACCGGGCAGCCAAAGTTGATGTCGACCACGCTCGCCCCAAATTCCTTCGCCAGGCGATGCCCCACTTCGGCCAGCGCCGCCGGATCGTTGTCCCAAATCTGGACGGCCAGCGGCCTCGGCTCATCGAGCACCCCCCAAAGCCGCTCGGGAAAGGTGTCGGACCGCGCGTCGATTGCCAGAAAACTCCGCGCGCTGACCATTTCCGTGGCGGTCAGGCCCACGCCTCCGAATCGGCGGAGAACCTGGCGGAATGCATAGTCCGTGAATTTCGCCATCGGCGCTTGCAGTAGCGGAGGGTCCACCACCACCGCGCCAATCCGCAAGGCGGCGGGAGGAACGCTCGCCGGATCGCTTGACAATTGAGGAGCCATGGGAGATCAGCAGTCAGCTATCAGCCGTCAGGCATCAGCAGGAGGATGTTCCGGTTTGTGTCCTCGGGGAGAGCCGGCGCTTCGCCCGTAACCTGTAACCCGCGCTGCTGCCGCGTGCCTCATTTTGGCGGCTTGCCTTCTTGTAACGCACCACTGGCCGCCTCGTTTGCCGACTCCACGATCGGCGTCAGGAACCAGCCGTTTTCCATGACGATTCTTGGCGCCAGCGGCGGAATCTCCTCGCCGGTCAACTGCCAGATCGCCCAGGCGCAGGCATAGCCGGCGCCGCAGTCCAGCGTCAGGTTTTTGAAAACGGACCGCAACGTGGGCAGCATCTGCGCGGCTTTCATACGGCCGAGCGACACCGCGGCCATGCGGCCGACCAGTTCCGACTCCGGTTCTACCGCAAACAGGTCGAGGAGCCGCTGGCCGAGCGCGACGGCCAACGCTTCGTCCGGTTGGCCGGCATGGAGATGCCCGAGCGTCCAGAGGGCGGCGGCGCGGCTTGTCTCGCCCAGCGGGCTGCCCTTGGGGATGTACTTCCGAAGCACCGCGTCGGCCGGAGAGTATCGCATTCGGCCGATCGCCTGTGCCAGCAGAGCCAGTTGCTCGTCGAGGCGTTCCTGCAAGGGCTGGCCGGCGAGGCAGCTCTCGGTTTTTCTTGCCAGGACGCCGAAAATCGGCTCGGCTGTCGAGGGGACCGCCAGTTGACACAGGCCCCAGGCCGCGGCCACGTGGACCTCCGGCCGGGACGCATCCAAGAGCGCCAGCAGCCGGTCGGTAATGGTTTTGTCCCCGAGCGCAACCAGCAGCAGTGCGGCCTGCTCCTGGCCTCTCCACCCGTCCGCATGCAGCATCCGCCGCCCCTCGGCGAGCACCGTCTCGCGGAGCGAAGCATCGCCGGCCAGGGCGAGGAGACTCTCGCACGCATAACGCCTGACGCCGGGGTGGCGGTCGTCGAGCATCGGCCTCAAGCTGGCAAGCGACTCCGGCGAGGGCCTGGCGACAATCGCTTTAGCGCCCGATTGGCGGACGTTGGCGTCGCCGCAGGCAAGGGTCTCCTGGAGGATCGGAAATATCAGGCTCGGGTTGATCGCCAGCAGCGTCTCCAGGGCGATTGCCCGCACCGAAGGCTGCTTGTCCACGGCCAATTCGACCAGCAGGCTCTCGGCCTCCGGCTGGCGGTGGCCGGCCAGCATCCTGGCGGCAACCAGGCGATCGGCCACGGCCTGGGCCGACTTGTCGCGGGCCAGCTTCCGGGCGGCAGCTGCCAGGCCGCTGTCCTGCAACTTGCCCAATCCGCCAGCGGCCTCAAGACGCACGCTGACCGGCACAAAGCGGTCTTCGGCGAGCTGGAGAAGCCGCGGCGTTGATTCCTTGGCGTCCAGTGCGGCCAGGCCGCGGATCGCAAGCACGTGCAGGCGGCTGAAGCCGACCGCCCCCTCGAGCCGTTCGAGCCATCGCTCCCGCATCGGCGCATAGGCCCAGCGAGCAAGCGCCGGCTCGGCCACTTCAGCCATGTCGAGGTCAGCCGGTCCAGCGCACTGGAGCAGGAGCGGCGCCGCTCGGCGGGCGTCGAGCGCGACCAGCGCCCGGGCGGCGGTCAGGCGGACGATGCGATCCTCCTGCGAGTCTTTCAGCACTTCCATGAGGGGAGCAACCGCCGCGTCCAAGCCGGGAAGGCCCCTGCGCTGGGCCTCGGCAATCGCCGCCGCCGCGCCTCGTTTCATTTCTCGCCCCGGCATCGCCAGCGCTTCAAGCCAGCAGTCGACCAGCTTCGGCGGAAAGCGGGTCTCGATCGGCGCCGTTTTGAGAATCGGATCCCGGTACATCACCCACTCGGTTTCGATCGCCGCGGCAGGGGACGGAAACTCGGCGGCGATCAAGAGGGCAGCCCAGGCGGCCAAGAACATGCGGCGCGGGCGTGCGATCCGCCGAGCCCGGCGGCGCGGCGCCTGGTCGGCGCCGCCGGACGTCTGCCGCCCGGCGCGGATTGCTGACACGGTTGTCTCTGGGCGGCGAGTTGGCGTCATGGCTTCAGGGTCGGGGGGGCGGCGTTGGGTGTCGGGTTTGGTGCGTTCATTGCGGCCGGGTAAGCCGCCACGTCTGTACCAGGAGGACGGCGGAGCAGGCCAGGCATAGGCCGCCCATCCACCACCAGTTGGCCGGCACGAGCGTGTAGGTTGTAAACCCCGGCGCTTCGATGATCGTCAGCGCCGCGGCCATCGGGTTGACCGTGAGCACGGACTGGACGGTGGCCTGGCTGAACGACGTGCCGCGGCCGAGCCAAAAGAGCATCGTGCCGATGCACGCCGCGCCCAGCAAACCGTAAGAGACCGTGGTTGCGACAGCGGTTCGCCGGCAGAGGCTGCCGACCGCGGCCGACAGCAGCATCGCCAGCAGGGCCATCCAACCCAGGCAGATCAGCGCTTGCCAGACCTGCCACCGCAGCGGCGGGTGGATCCAGATCATCACCAGGTAGCCGGGCAGCGTCGCCAACATCAGCAGCAGGAGCGTCAAGAGGACACTGGCCAGCTTGCCCGACAGGATCGAGGCTGCCGTCAGGGGCGTCATCCGCAGCAGTTCCCAGCCTCCGCTCTCCCGTTCCGCGCTGATCAGGCTCGCGCCAAGGCTGGGAGTCAGAACGATGATCAGGGCAACCTGGAGAACGACCATGATCCCGCCGATCGTCTCGACTCCCCAGTCGATCGTCCCGCTCGTTGCGGCATACGTCAGGAGCAGCGAAACGATCGCCGAAACAGCCACCAGGCGGAGCAGCCAGTGGAACCGCCCGAACCGCCGCGTGCGAAACTCCTTGACCATGACCGGGTTGGTCAACCGGCCGATGCCCCGCTTGCGCCGCTGCGGATCGACGACGAACACGAACCGGCGGAACCACCGCTCGGCCGCGGATCGGTCGTCGGTGACGACCCCTTGGGGACGGGGCCGGTCGAGCAGAAACGCGTTGAGCCGGGCGATCGTCAAAACAGCGCAGGCCGCGATCGAAACGCATGCGAAGATCAGGAACCGGCCGGGTATGCCCGCCGCCGCGCGGAGCCCAAACGAACCCACGTCTCCATGCCCGGCCAGCTCCATCACCGCGGGCACCGGGGAGACGCAGCGCAGCCATTCCGCGATTTGCGGCATCACGCCGGGCTTGCCCTGGAGAAAAAAGTGCGGCCCCAAGGAGACGAGAGCCAACAACAGCACCAGCCCGTACGCGATCCTCAGCGCCGCGTCCGTCGAATTGGCATAGCTGCTGGCCAGCATGGCCAGCGCCGTGTATTGCACCAGGACCACGCCGAGGATCGCATACAGCGGAAGAACCTGCGCGGTAAACGAGATGCCCCCCATGGCATAGGCGGCGGTCGCGGCGGGGATGCTCAGGGCCAGCAACAAGGACACGAACAGGAGCGTGCCCAAGGCTTTGCCCGCGTAAACCGACCAGGCAGGCAGCGGCGAAGTCAGCAGCAGCGCCAGCGTTCCGCGTTTCTTTTCGCGCACGATCGACGTGGCCGGAAAGGCGGGCACGAGGAGCACGAGGATCGCCAGCAAACCGTAGGCAAAAAGCCGGAAGACCTCCTGCGCCTGGGCGCCGGAGAGCTCGACCGTTGCGTTGCTCGGCCAGCGGCTGACGATCAACAGCGCGAAGGCGATCGAGGTTGCGACCTGAAGCGCAAAGGCCCGGCCGGTTCGCATCGTTCCAAGCAATTCGCGTTCGACAATCGCATAGCCCATAAAATGCCCCGCGGCGATTTCTCTCCGAGGCCTCCTCGGTGTTTCAAGGCGCCGTCCCCGCCGGAGTTTGACGTTCTCGCGAGCTGCTCGTCACGAAGAGGAAGGCGTCCTCCAGGTCGGTCGGAATCTCGCGGAACTGGGTCAGATCGACATCGGACACGGCCAGCCGCGTCAGCAACCCCGCCAGTTCTTTTTCCGCCTTGCCGGTCCGAAACCGCACCGTCGCTTCGGCGGGCGACTGGACGACCTCGGCACCCGGTTCGAGATAGCCGCGGACAATCTCCATTGCCGCCGCGAGATGCTCGCCGCCGGCCAGTTGGATTTCCATCGTCCGCTGCTGCGAAACGTTCTTCATGATCTCGGCAAGCGTGCCGAACGCCTCGAGCCTGCCGCGGTTGAGAATCGCGATCAAGTCGCAGACGCGCGACAACTCCGGGAGGATGTGGCTGCTGACGATCAAGGTC
>JAMOAF010000877.1 GCA_023621895.1 Planctomycetota bacterium | reverse complement strand
GCAAACCAGCTCTCGGCGCCCCACTCGAGAGACTCACATGCCCTGCCGCCTGCACCTTCGGCTACGGCTCGAGGACCATCTTGCCGGCTAGCGTGCCGGCCATCCGCAGCGTGTTCTCTTCCTGGAGCCTGTGGGCGTTTGCCGCCTCGGCGAGCTTCATCACGCGCCCGATCCTGGCTCGGAGCTTGTTCTCCTGGAGCCACCGATTGATGTCGCCGGCCGCCTGTCGCTGCTCGTCGGGCGTGGCATTGAACATGGCGAAGCCGAGGAGTTTGCAGTCCTTGACGTAGAACGGCCCGACCGGCAGCGGCGGCCTGGCGTCGCGGCCGGCCATCAGGACCAGCCGCCCCCGCATCCGCAAATGGTTGACGGCCTGGTCCAGGTTCTGCTCGCGCAAGGTCTCGAACCAGACGTCGACCCCTTGCGGCGCGAACTCCGCCAGCGCCGCGTCGACGTCCTGCGACTGATACTGGATCACGCAGTCGGCGCCGAGCTGGCGGCAGGCCCCGGCTTTCTCCTCGCTGCTGGCCGTGGCAACGACTCGGGCGCCGAGCGCCTTGGCGATCTGGATCACGCACGATCCGACCCCGCCCGTGCCCCCGTGGACAAAGACGATCTCGCCCGGCTGGACCTTCGCCTCACGGACCAGCCCGAGGTGTGCCGTGATCGCGACCAGCGCCGTGGCGGCCGCGTCGCGGTCGCATACTCCCTCGGGCGTCGGGTAGAGCCAGTGGGCGTCGACGGCCGCGTATTCGGCGAAGGTCCCTTGCCTGCCGGCCAGCCCCTGGTTCGACCCCCAGACCCGGTCGCCCGGCTTGAAATCTTCCACCCCCGGACCGGCGGCCTCGACCGTGCCGGCCAGGTCGCAGCCGACGATATAGGGCATCGGTACTCCCATGCCGATCGCGCCGCTGCGGATGTAGGTGTCGATCGGATTGACCGACACGGCGCCGACTTTGACCAGCACCTGCCGCGGGCCGGGCTGCGGCGCCGGCAAGTCGCCGTAATGAATGTTCTCCGGCGGTCCCGTCTGGGTGATATATGCAGCCTTCATCTATGCATCCCTCCTGGAGCCATCCGCTTTCCGCTTTCCGCTTTCCGGTTTCAGCTTCCCGCCGTGGCCTGCGCTGCCAGTCGTTCGACATATCGGCGCGCCTTCTTGGCTTCCGCGATCAAGGCTTTCGGGTCGTCGGGCTTCGTCCGGGTGAGGCACTCGATCACAAGGTGGCCGCGGGTGAAGCCGCCGCGGCGGAGCCTGGCCAGGACCGCGAGGAAATCGACCCGGCCGGTGCCGGGGGTCAGCGAGACGTCGGGAGTCGGCTTGCCGTCGCGCTCGACGATGTCGAAGTCCTTGATGCACATGCCCGTGCGGACCAGGCCGTCGACCGTGGCGGCGTCGTCGACCGGGTTGAGTTGTCCCTTGGAATAGAAAAAGATGTTGCCCGGGTCGTACCAGAGGTCGAAGTTCTTGTGGCCGACTTTTTCGATCCACTTGCGGCATTCGGACCCGGTGGCATTGAGTCCGCCGTGGGGTTTCACGCTGACGGGCAGGTTCTTCTCGGCGGCGTAGTCGCAGCACTCGGCAATTGCCTGGTAGTAGATGGCAGCGAGCTTTTCGTTGCCGATCCCGCCCATCAGGAGCGACTTGGCGCCGGCCGCCGCGCAGGCGTCGATCAGCCGCCGCATGCCGGCAATCCCCTCTTCGAGCGACTTCTGAACGGGGATTCCGCCGCCGTAGACCGAGGGGATCGACAGGCCGCGGCTTTTGGCCTCCTGGCCGATCCGGGCCGCCTCTTCCAGCGGCGTGTCCTGCTGGATGACAAGCGTGCGGCCGGGTAGCGTGATGGTCATCAGGCCGGCGTGCTTGAACCCGGCCTCGGCGATCGCGTCGAACGCGGCGCGATAGTCCAGCGCGGACCAAGGGCGGGTGTAGATGCCGACCGTGTAGGCCGCCTGTTCCGCAGCCAGGACACTGCCCGCCCGCGGAGCGGCCAGGAGGGCCGCGGCACTGGCTCCCGCCGCCTGAAGGAATTGCCGCCGATTGGTCTGTGATGCCCGTCTCATAGTCGGCTCCCTTTGCTGAATCGCCACGGAAAATGTCAAGCTCAGGCAGCCATTGTAACAGCCCGAAACGAGCCGTGTAACTCAGCCGGCTTTCTTCTGCTCTTCCGGCTTCGTTTGGGGCGCGGCGGGCTTGTCAGGGGCGGCGGGCTTTTCGGCCGGAGCCGGCTTGGCGTCGGCGGGCTTCTCCTGCTGGGGCGATTCCTTCTTCGGCTCCGCCGGTTTTTCCGCCGGTTTCTGCTCGGCGGGGGCTTTCTTCTCCGCGGCGGCCGGTTCGGGTTTCTTCTCTGCGGCCGGTTTCTCCGCCGGTTGCTGTGGGGCTTCCTTTTTCGGCTCGGCCGGCTTCTGAGGTGGCGCTTCCTTCTTCTCGGGCACGGGTTTTTCCGCCGGTTTTTCCGCCGGTGGTTTGGGAGCGTCATCCTTCTTCGGCTCCGCGGGTTTCTTCTCGACGGCGGGTTTCTTTTCTTCGGGTTTTGCCTCGGGTTTCGGCTCGGGCTTTGCCTCGGGTTTTGCCTCGGGTTTTGCCTCGGGTTTTGCCTCGGGTTTTGCCTCGGGTTTCGGCTCGGGTTTCGGCTCCGGTTTCGGCTCGGGTTTTGGCGGGTAGACCGGGAAGCGGCCGTCGGTGGCCAGGCCGCGGTCGATCAGCCAGATGTTGCGGAAGCGTACGGGGTTGCCATGGTCCTGAAATCGCATCGGCAAGAGGAGTGGCTCTTCGGGGCTGCCCGATCCTGTCTTGCCATCAAGTTCCACGTTGTTGTGGACCTTCACGCCGTTGAGCCAGACGGTCACCCGGGCGTTGCGGATCTTGACGCCGCCGGAGGCCCAACGGGGGGCGGTGAAGATGATGTCGTAGGTCTGCCATTTCAGCGGCGGCAGGCACATGTTCAAGTCCGGCTTCCGGAACCGGTACAGCGCGCCGCAACCGTCGAACACCGGTTCCTCGCCAAACGAGTCGAGCACCTGCACCTCGTACCGGCTTTGGAGATAGACTCCGCTGTTCGCCCGGCCCTGACCTCTGGCGGCGGGCATGTAGGGCAGCAGAAACTCCAGGTGCAGGTTGAAATCCTGAAACAGCGGCTTCACGTCGGCGCCCTGCATGAGCAGGCCGTCGGGTGTCATCGCGGCCTTGGTGAAGTGGTCGGTGCTCGTGCCGTCGAAGAGGATCACCGCGTCCTTGGGCGGTTGGGCGCCCATCGTCGGGCTGACGCGCTCGACGCGCTCCAGCCGGCCGATCTGTTTACCGTGGCGATCGAGCACCAGGCAGTGGTCTGTCTCGACGATGACGATCCAAGGCCCACCGGACAGGACGAGGAAATCACCCGACCGCCGGCCGATAAAGTTGACCGGCTGGCCTTTTAGGGGGCCTTCGCCGGGCAGTCCCCCTTCGTATTGAATCGCCTGGAAGTTCCCCCCTCCGGTTGGGCGGACTTGCAGCGCCAGCGGCTGGTATTTGTTCGGCTCCAGCGAGATCGGGCCGCGAAACTCGCCCAGTAAGAGGTAATCGTCGTCCGGGGCGCCATCCGGCGCGGCCGCCTGGCCTACCGAGGAAATCAGCCCGATCGCAAAAACCACGGACAGAAGACTACCCAGATCGAAGAGTGTGCGTCGCATATTGACCCTCTCTGGTCGCGCAGTGGAGTGAGGTGCCTAACCTGGGGAAGGGCCGCAAAGTCGGCGCGACCCAAGAACTCCATTCTGTCTTCCCAACCTGCCAATTTCAACGATCGGCCCAGGGCAACCTGTCTTTTGCCTTCACCGCCGAGCTCCGTAATGAACCGCCAGCCAGATCGTCGGCTCGTTCGGCGCTGTCCACTCGACCCGGTGCTTCTTCCGCGCGGGGATGTTCACGAAATCGCCCGGCTCCAATTCGATCTGGCCATCCTGAAAGCGGAGCCTTGCCTGCCCTTTCAGTACCACGACCCACTCGTCCTGGTCCTGGTCGTACCAGAAGCCTTCCGGCGAGGCGTGGCCGTGAGAGACGATCCGCTCGATGCGGACCTCGGCGGCGTCGAGCAGGGTCGTGAACAACTCGTCGGGCAGATGGCCGGGGAGATCGGCGAAGAGATTGGTTGGAGTCATCGGTCATTCGATTGGTGAAACGGAGTTGAGTTCGGCAGGGAGGCAACCCAACAAGGGATTACCAGGCCTGGCGCGAGAAAGCGTCCCCGCCAGCGAGCGTTGGCCTGTCTGATGGGGCACAGCAGGAGTTTGGAATCGTCGCGCCCCCTCCTCAGGCGGGTGCCGTTCGGCACTACCGACCCCTTGTTGACACCTCTATAATACCCGCACTCACCCCACCCAATTGACGATTCAGGGAGACAGGCACGTGGCGGAAGCGGAAAAGGTCATCATCATCGGCAGCGGCCCGGCGGGTTGGACCGCCGCGATCTACTGCGCTCGGGCGGAACTGAAGCCGCTTGTCTTCGAGGGGGCCATCACCGAAGAGAATCGCCTCGCCGGGACGCTGCCGCTCGGGCAGTTGGCGCTCACCACGGAGGTCGAGAACTACGCCGGCTTTCCCAAGGGCAACCTGGAGGGCTACCTCAACGACGCGATCGACAAGGAGCGGCGGACGATCATGGCGCCCCATCACAAGCAGGGCGTCAGCGGGCCGGAATTGATGGAACTGATGCGCCAGCAAGCGCTCAACTTCGGCGCCCGTGTGATCACCCAGGACATTGTTGATGTCCACTTCCAGACCCACCCCTTTCGCCTCACCGATTCCAGCGGCGCGACCCACGAGGCCTTGGCGGTCATCGTGGCCACGGGCGCTCGGGCCAACTACCTCGGCCTCGCTTCGGAAGAGAAGTTCAAGAATCGCGGCGTCAGCGCTTGCGCCGTCTGCGACGGCGCCTTGCCCCGGTTCCGCAACAAGCCCCTGGTCGTCGTCGGCGGCGGCGACTCGGCCGTCGAAGAAGCCGATTACCTGGGCAAATACGCCAGCACGGTCTACATGGTCCACCGCCGCGATGAGCTGCGGGCATCGAAGATCATGGCACAGCGAGCGATGAACAACCCCAAAATCAAGATTCTCTGGAACCGCGTTCTCGACGAGGTGCTCGGAGACGGCGAGCACGGAGTGACCGGCGCCCGGCTCAAGAGCACAACCGGCGAGGACGACCTGGAAGTCGAGGCCGCGGGCGTTTTCCTCGCGATCGGTCACACGCCAAACACGGCTTTCCTGAAAGGCAAGCTGGAGATGACCGAGAAGAAGTATCTCGTCTGGACCGCGCCGCCTCGCACGTATACGAGCGTTGAAGGCGTGTTTGCCGCCGGCGACGTGGCCGACGATTATTACCGGCAGGCGATCACGGCCGCCGGTTCCGGCTGCATGGCCGCCCTCGACGCCGAACGCTGGCTGGCATCCAAGGGCTTTTGATAGTCGGGAGTGCGGCCCCAAAATCCTGGCTGTTGCCATACTCTCTGGTTCCGAAACGACCTTTCTGGTTCCCAATCTCCAGCTTGGGAACCACGCCCTTCCCGCCGCCAACCCCGCGCCGCCAAGCTGGAGCTTGGCAGCCAGTTAACACGCCTGGTTCCCAAGGTCCAGCTTGGGAACCTCCCCTTCCCGCCGCCAACCCCGCGCCGCCAAGCTGGAGCTTGGCAGCCAGATGGAGTATCCTTTCTATTGTCCGCGTCTTACAGGCCACCATCGCCGGCCGACCAGGCGCCAATCCAGGAACACGCAAACCACCATTCTCTTTCGCGGAGGACAACACACCATGTCTCGCCCAACTCGACGCGATTTCTTGAAGAGTGCGGCCGGCGCCAGTGCGGCTCTTGCTTGCTCCGGCCTGATCGGAGACGGGGGCCTTCTCGGCGCCGACGCCAAGCCAGGCCTTGAAGACCAGTTCTGCATCTGCAACGAGACGTTTGTCGACTGGCCTCCGCGCAAGGTGGCCCGGTTTGCAGCCGAATGTGGCTACAAAGCCATCGAGATCGCCCCCTTCACCATCTCCCAGTTCGTGACCGACGTGCCCAAAGGCCGCAGAGAAGAACTCCGCCGGGCCGCCGAAGACGCCGGGCTGAAGGTCGCCGGCCTGCACTGGATTCTCTCCAAGACCGAGGGCTTCCACCTGACAAGCCCCGACAAGGAAGTCCGCAAGGCCACCGCCCAGTATCTTCGCGACCTGGCCCAGTTCTGCGCCGATCTGGGCGGCACGATCATGGTCTTCGGTTCGCCCCAGCAGCGCAAGCTGCTCCAGGGCGTGACGGTGGACCAGGGCATGCAGTGGGCCGCCGAGGTGCTCAAACAGGCCATGCCGGCCATGGAGAAGCACGGCATTACCCTCGCCATGGAGCCGCTCGGGCCGAATGAGACGAATTTTCTCAGCTTCGCGGCCGACGCCGTCGCCCTGGCCGAGAAAGTCGACTCGCCCCACTGCAAGATCATCCTCGACTGCAAGGCGATGGTCACCGAGTCGAAGCCGATCCCCGAGTTGATCCACGAGTTCAAGGACTGGCTCGTTCATTTCCATGCCAACGACGCGAACCGGCGCGGCCCCGGCATGGGCGACCTCGACTTCGTGCCGATCCTCAAGGCGCTCCACGAGATCGACTACAAAGGCTGGATCTCCGTCGAGGTCTTCGACTACACGCCCGGTCCCGAGGCCCTGGCCCGGGAGAGCATCAAGTACCTGCGCAAGGTCGAGGCCCAACTGGCCGCGCGCTAGGCGAGTTTGCGTGATTCCGGGAGGAATTCATGAGAGCGTGATAGGCGCTTTCGGCTTTCCCCGCGCGGCGCGCCTCCGCTGCGGCACAACCCGTACGTAACGAAGCGCGGGGCAAGCCCACGCGGCTATCTGAATAACAGCCGCTTTTTCCACGAATCACGCAGGTCGATTTAGCACTGAGGTTCACAGACTCTCCTATTGACCTTTTTCAAACCCAACCAACGCGCGCAAAAGCTGACGTGCACCCGTTCGGGCGTCTGCTTTTCGGGTTCCTCTTGACGCAAATCGGCGAACTTCTTACCGTTCCCTCCCAGCCAATGCTGACCGCTAACCCGGACGATGGGGAAAGCGAGAACGACTCTTCTTCGACATGGAAGGCTGCCCCGATGAACCGATCCGTTGATGATCAGGCCGCCAGGACCCCGGCGGTTGCCGGCGTTCCCCTTTTGGACCTCGCCCGCCAACATGGCCCGCTCCAAGAGCAGTTCGCGGCGGCGCTCGCCAAGGTCTGCCAGTCGGGCTGGTTCTGCCTGGGGCCGGAAGTCAAGCAGTTGGAAGAGAGTCTCGCCCGCTATAGCGGGGTGAAGCACGCGATCGGCTGCGCCTCCGGCAGCGATGCCCTGCTGTTGGCCCTGATGGCCCTGGAGGTTGGGCCGGGCGACGAAGTCATCGTGCCCAGCTTCACCTTTTTCGCCACGGCCAGCGCCGTCGCGCGATTGGGCGCCGCACCCGTCTTCGCCGACATCGATCCGGCGACCTTCAACATCGATCCGGCCTGTGTTCATGGCCTGCTGACCGCCAAGACCCGGGCAATCATCCCCGTGCACCTTTACGGCCAGTGTGCCGAGATGGATGCCCTGCTGGAGGTATCGCGGGCGGCCGGCGTGCCGCTGGTCGAGGACGCCGCCCAGGCAATCGGCGCCGAATTCGACGGGCGCCGGGCGGGCTCGATGGGCCAAATCGGCTGCTTCAGCTTCTATCCGACCAAGAACCTCGGCGGGGCCGGCGACGGCGGCATGGTCACCACCGGCGACGACAAGCTGGCCGAAAAGCTCCGCCTGCTGCGGGTCCACGGCATGGAGCCGCGCTACTATCACAGCCTCGTCGGCGTCAACAGCCGCCTCGATGCATTCCAGGCGGCAATTCTCAACGTAAAACTCCCCCACCTCGACCGCTGGACGGATATGCGGACCGAAAGCGCCGACCGCTACACGGCCCTCTTCCACGAGGCGGGGCTCGACCGGCTCGTCGGTCTGCCAAGGGCAATGCCCCACCGCCGCCACGTCTGGAACCAGTACGTCGTGCGGATTCCCGACGGCCGACGCGACCAGCTCCGCTCCTTCCTGGCCGAAGCGAAGATCGGCTCGGAAATCTACTACCCCCTCGGACTTCACGAGCAGCAGTGCTTCCTCTATCTCGGCTATCGCCGCGGCGACCTTCCGGAAACGGATCGGGCGACCGCCGAGGTGCTCGCCAAGGGCCACAAGCTCGCCGGCCCGAACTATCTCAAGCACCGCTCGCTGTCGCCGAAAAACGCGTAGATCGGCCTCCGCCGAACTCCAAGAGGCCAAGAGCCGAAATCAACGTGATCGGCCGCGCACCAGCGCGCCCCCCGCTCTCCGGCGAGGGGGGCCGCCTGCCAGGTTCCGCGACCCCCCCTAGAAATATCAGAAAGTGCTGAAAGACTCGGCCTTCGCCGGAGTAAAAAGGTGCCACCCACAAAGTTGGCGATCCAAAGGCAGCCCCGCGCAATCTGGCTGACAGTCCTTAAATGGATGACGGGTGGGTCCCCTTTTGAGA
>JAMOAF010000085.1 GCA_023621895.1 Planctomycetota bacterium | reverse complement strand
CGGCCCGGCTCACGCGAACCTGGGGCGATTGCTATGGCTTTCTCCTGGTGGCCACCGGCAGGGCCGAAGTGATGATCGACGCCTCGATGAGCCTCTGGGACGCCGCCGCGCTGCAACCGATCATTGAAGGGGCCGGCGGCTCTTTTACCGACTGGCAAGGCAAGCCCACGATCCAGTCGGGCGAAGCCGTCGCCACCAACGGGCGCATCCGCGACGAAGTCCTGGCAATCACGCGGGATTATCCAGCTCACATCCCGAACACTTCCGCCAGCCACGGCACGGCGCGGTGCGGCCGGAAGCGGTGCCGGGCCGCGTCGACGTAGGCATAGGCGAAATACTGCTCGTTGCTGATGCCCACGGGCAACTCGGCATCGTCGAGCGTCCGCGAGGCCGGGTCTTCGTATTTCTCGTAGTGATACACCCGCACGGCGTCCGCTGCGCCGGTGAGCGCATACGCCCGGCGGATTTTGGCGATCTGGTTGGGCCGCCCGCCTTCGGTGAACAACAGCGGGCGCGGGGCCAGCGCGGCTTCGAGATCGGTATAGTCGAACCACGGCAACATGCCGGGAACGACCTGGTGTCCGCCGGGATGGTAGAGGTTCATCGCCACGGCCCGTTCCCGCCAATGGCAGACGAAATCGTTGTGCACCACGGCCTTGACCAGTTCGGGGTAGAGGACGCCGAGGATATCGGCCGGCTTGGCGCCGAGCGAATGGCCGCTGGCGGCGAGGCGCTTGGCGTCGACGTAAGGCTGCGCGGCGAGCCAGCGGAGCACGCACGCCTTTTGGAACACCGAGATCGCTTCGTAGCATCGGCCCATCCAGATCTGGCAGAGCGTCAATGCTTCGCGCGGGAGCAAGGGGCTGGCCAATTCGTTCGTGGCCGGGTTGTCGAAGGCGGCTGCAACCATTCCGCGGCGGGCGAAATGATAGGCCATGCGGTTGTCGTCCCACTTGGTCTTGTCGGGCGCGGGGGAGCCGCTTAGCTCGGGTTCGCCGGAGAGCGCCTCCTTGCTGCCGGTCGAGCCGGGGAAGCACATCACGGCCGGCGCGGGGGAGTCGGGGCCGGCGCCGTCGGGAACCAGAACGAGGTACGGCACCACGCTAAACGGCTCCGGATAGGCTTCCCAACGTTCCAGCCGATAGCCCTGGCGCGGCTGCGACCAGACCCGCCTCGGCTCCGGCTGGCCGCCGACTTCGGGAAAACACATGAGCTCGAGCAACTTCTCGCGGACGGCCTTCTGCCAGGTGGGAAATGCTTCACGGGTCATGTCCGGGGGAAAAGCCAGCTTGGGCTGGAGCAGTTGCATGGACTTGTGCACGAAGGCGGCGGTCTGGATAAAACGCCCGTCCTCCCGCCCGCTGGCATACGTCTGGGCTTCCCCCGGTCCGGCCGCGGGGGCGGCCTTGGGCGCTTCCCCCGTGGCTGCCGCCCCGGCAACCGCCGCGGCGGCGGCGGCCCCCCAGGTGGCTCCGGCCCCCGCGATCCCCAGAAACTCGCGCCGCTTCAGTCCTTTCATCGCGCATCTCCTTTGGTTTTGGCACGTTCGCGGCCAAGAACTCGGCGTGCTTTGCCAGGGCCTTGTTTCCAGGACGGCTCGCTCGAGTCGCGCGCGCCTCATTGCTCCCGCGGCCCGATGTAGCCGGTGGACAGGACTACGTCATCGTACCACACCGTGTTGTCTCGCGTGGCGCTGTGGACGTAGACGCCGATGCCAAAGCGCTTCAGTCTTACCTCGGGCGTCGTGCGCCAGCGGAAGCCCGTGTAGTGGATGTAGAGCTTGCCGTCGATCCAGGCGGCCAGTTCCCCGTTCGCCTGTCCGGGATCGTTGACCTGGATCATGTGCTCGAGGCAGTACCACCTGTCGCGCTGGAGGACGAGGCGCTCGTCGCCGGCCGGTCCCAGCATGTTGCCCCAGTAATTGCCGTCCCGATCCCGCTTCATGTCCATCCAGTAGGTGTAAAGAAACATGTAGCCCGGCGATGGATAGCGTCCCCAGTCCCGCCAGGGCTCCAGCGCGCTGTTGAAGTGGTCGTCGCCCTTCGGTCGGATGCCCGCGGACCCCATGGCCGCCCACCGATTGTCGCCGGCCACGCCCGTCAGGCCGCCGCCGACATGGTTCAAGTTGCCTTGATCGTAGTCGGCTGCGAACTTGATGTAGCGGCGGAAGTAGACGCGGTCGTACCCGTCGGGGCCGAACCAGGCGGTGGCGCCGGAGCCTGACTCTCGAGCGTCCCGGGCAACCGCGGTGAACTGGATCGCGCCGCTTCCCTTGTGGGCAAATTCGGCCCCGGTTGTCAGCTTGGCATGCCCTTCGCGCAGTCCTCGGATTTCGAAATACTTCTTCAGTGACTCGGCGGATTCAAACTCGTCACGGAAGAAGACATCGCCGGGCTGTTGCAGTGCCGAGAGCTTGTTCAGTTCCGCCCGAGTCTCCGCCGTCACGAGCTTCGGATAGGGGGGCGGTGTGCTGTCCGCGGCAACGGCGCTGCCGCCAAGGAGGGCCGCAATCGCCGCCATCCAGATCGCGAGAACGTGCCTTGTCATGATTGCACCCTGATTGCGTGTAGGGATTCGCGCCCGCGCGGCCGCCGGCGCCGGCCAGGAGTCGCCGGCGCCGCCGGCGGCATGACTTTTGGGCTTACGTCTCTTTTCCGATCGCGAAGGCGTGGCCCAGGAACGCCCCCACGCCATGGTAGACGCGGTCGCCCGGCGAGAAGACGATCGGTCGGACCTTTTCGATTTCCGGTCGGCCCTGGCTTCCGAGGACGGCCTCGTCGACCTTGACATCCATGATCTGTCCGACGAACTGCGTGTGCAGGCCGAGCTCGATCACGTGCAGCACGCTGCACTCGAGCACCATGGGGAACTCATCCACGTACGGGGCATCGACCAGGTCGCAGCGCACGGGCGTCAGCCCCGTGGCCGAGAACTTGTCCGTGTCGCGTCCGCTGACCAGCCCGAAGTAATCGGCCTCTCTTACGTGGCTCTCCGACGGCACGCTGACAGAGAACGCCTTTCTGGCGATCAGGCTGCCGTAGGTGTAGGTCGCCTTGCGCAGCGAGACGGCAATGCAGGGCGGATCCGAGCAGCAGATGCCACCCCAAGCCGCCACCATGGCGTTGGGCCGGCCATCTTTGTCGTATGTCCCGACAATCCACGTTGGAGTGGGAAAAACGAGGGTTTGTGCCCCGAGCGACTTCTTCATTTCGACCTCCTCACGACGTACGGCACCCAGTCTGTGCACTGTTCCGTGCCTGGATCGTCCTCGAGCGGATGAAAAAGCGCGGATTGTCGCGCCGCGGGTTTCTCCGCTTCGGTTCAGCCGCTCGTCGACCAGGTCGACCAGCGGAACTCGAACTGCTGGTCCGGCGATGGCGGCCGGAGATCGAGTCGCACGACCAGGCCCTAACCAAGCGAATACTGCGGAATCTTCATCGTTTCGCCGTCTTTCATGGCGGACAGGTGCGCGTAGTAGCCGGGGACGGTCATGTTCAAGGCGTCGATCACGTCCACGCGCGGTTTGCGGCCGCGGAGAATGGCGTCGATGAAGTCGTCGCCCAGGTAGCCGTGCGAGCCGCCATGCCCGCCCGGCTGGACGGTTGGCGGCAAGGCGTATTTCTTGACCTGCACGCCGCTTTTGATCGCCTCGTCGTAACGCTTTTTGCCGGTCGCGTCGCCGACGAACGTATTGTTGAACCCGGCATACTCGCCGCGGATGCGTCCCGCTTCAAGGTATTCGCCCTGTGAACCGCAGACGATCATCCGGGACAGACCTCCCTCGGACGTGCGGAACAGGCCGACTTCCGATTTGAAGATGTTTCCGATGGTGTTGGGAACCCGCATCGATTGATCGAAGTACGGAGTCCCCTGGCAGGAGACGTCGACGAGGCTCTGATGCGTGACGCCGACGTAGTAGGCCGTCGCATGGGTGGGGTACCACATCGGGCATCCCTTCTTCCGCCAGTCATTGTAGGAGCCCAGTGCGGGAGCGCCCAGGGAATGGGGATGGCAATATTCGCCTTCGCTGTAGACGAGATGGCCGAACACGCCGGCGGCGAAGAGCTTCTCCATCGCGTACAGGTCGTCATGGAAGGTCGAGGTCTCGAACATGGCGTAGACCAGGCCCTTGTTCTTCCGGCAGCACTCGAGCAGTTTCTCGGCATATTCGATATCGCCGTAGAAGACCGGAACCGCGGTGGCGACGTGTTTGCCATGTTCCATGCAGAGGATTGCGTGCCTGGCGTGGGACGGCGCATCGGTGGCGCAAAAGATGGCTTCGATCGAATCGTCCTTGACCATTTCTTCCAGGGAGGGGTAGGTTTTCTCACACCGGCAGGCCTTGGCCAGTCCGGCGCAACGGTCAGGGAACAGGTCGCTGACCGCCGTCACGGTGACGTTCGGGTGATCCTGAAGTCCAAACGCCGCCCCAAACTGGCACACGCCATAGCCGACGATTCCGACCCGGACCTTGCGGTCGCTGAAGGGCTTCCACTGCTTCGTGCGGTCGTAGTCCGTCTTTGTCTGGTCAAAGCCGGGAATGCTTTCGGCAGCTCGAGCGCCATGGAGCAGGGAGCTTCCGGTTGCTGCAACCGCGGCGGATGCTGTCAAGAACGATCGGCGGGAGACTTGGGTCATGGCAGGTAGTCCTTGAGTACGATTTCGAGTTCCGATTCACGGGGTCCGGACCTCTCGCCATGCCACCGGGGCCCCACGACAGCGGCATGACGAAAGTGAGTCTTGTTGCCCGGCGGGGCCGTGTCAAGCGCACGTTCCAGAAATTCTCTCGTGAAGATGGCGTGCCGTTTCGCCGGATTCTCGTAGGTCTCTTCGCCGATCGCAAGGTCGTATTTCGTGGTATCGGGAACGGCCGCTCCACGGATTGGCAGACGCGCCGGTCTCTACAACTGCCAGCCGTTGCGGTACTCGCGGCGAAGGTACTTGTCTCCGTCGGCGAGGTTGGTGATCTTCATGTTGGCGCTGTCGAAAAGGACCTTCTTCCGCGCCCGGAGCGCCACGGTTCCGAGATTCACGGCGTCGGTGATCGACGCGGCGTTGAGAAAGCTGCCCGGCGAGGGCTCGCCGCCCCTTACCTCCGCGAGCCATGAGCCATGCCTGGCGCCGGCCTGCGTTTCCTCCAGGGCGAGGGCGTCGCGGCGGCCCTTGGCGAAAAGCTGCGGGTCCTGCCCATTGAAACCAGCGAGGATCGATCCCTCGTCGCCGACATAGAGGATTCCTTCCCTGGCCATTTCGGCGCCGTGTGCTTCGACCTCGGCGGGAAGGCGGGGTCTCATGCCGCCGTCGTACCAGAACAGGTCCAGTTCGGGCATCTCGCCGCGAGCGGCGAACTTCAGACGGATCGTGCAACCGGTCGGGTAGGCGAAATCGTTGACCGCCGGCCGGCTGACATGATCAGCGATTGCGCAGGTGTGGGTGGCCCAGGCCTCCGCGCTGAGCGGAGCCTCCAGACCCAGCGCCGTGAAGACCGGCCACAGGCTGTAGATGCCCATGTCGGCCATCGAGCCGCCACCAAAGTCATACCAGCCGCGAAACACCGTGTGGGTGTAGTTCGGATGGTAGGGGCGGTCCACGGCCGGCCCGAGCCACAAGTCCCAGTCGAATCCCTTGGGAACCGGCGGCCTGTCCTGGGGGATTTCCGTGTATTGCGGCCATACCGGCCGGTTCGTCCAGTTATGCACTTCGCGGAGCTTGCCGATCACGCCCTGCTTGATCCGCTGGCAGACCAGGCCGTTGGCCGAGCCGCTGCCGTAGGCCAACAGGTGCGTGGCCACCTTGGTCTTGCGGGCTGTATCGACCACCAGCCGGCCCTCGGCGAGCCGGTTGGCCAGCGGCTTGTGCACCATGACATGCTTGCCCTTCCGCATCGCCGCGATGCAGACGGTGGCGTGAAGGTGGTCGGGCGTCATGACCTTGACGGCGTCGAGGTCCTTCTCCTTGTCCAGCAATTCGCGGAAATCGGCATAGGCGGCGCAGGCCTTGAAGTTCTCCGCCTTGCGCTGGTTCTTGTAGTACGTGTCGACGACCAGGCGGCCCACCTCGCGGCCGCCCGGCGCCCCGCTCGCATTCTCCCGCCAGTTGGGGTCTCCCAAGTACGTCCGGATCCGGTTGCGGACGCTATTTTTGCCCCATTCCACGTAGTCATTGCTGTCGGTGTTCGGATCGCAGACGGCAACGATCTGGATCTGCGGGTCGGCGAGCAGGCCGCCGAGTTCGCTGAACCCCTGCGTGCCCATGCCGACGTGGGCGAGCGTGATCTTTTCGCTGGGTGCAACGTAACCGGCGCCACCCAGGACGTGCCTGGGCACCACGCTGACAACCCCAGTGGCCACGGCGGACCCCAGAAACGTGCGGCGATTGATGTCGAATGCCACGGTACGGCTCCTTTGCGATGGGGGATGCCCGCCACCGGGGGCAGGCGTCTGCAAATTGGATTTGAAGTCTGGAAGACCTACTTCGCCGGGATGTTCCTCAGCGCTTCTTGCGTCTCATTGTACATCTTCCGCGCCATGGCGACGCGGGCGGAAACCAGCGTGTCGCCGCCGGCGAGCCGCTCGGCCTGGTCAAGGCACTGGCCGATCCGCTCCATGACCGGCGGCGTGAAGACCTTCGGGCCGACGACTCTCAGCCCCGCCACCCCCTGGAGCCCGTACGAAGCGCATCCGTTCCAGGCCTCGATCGACTCTTCCATGGCCATGAAGGCGCTCTTGACCGGCGCGGCCGCGGGGCCGTAGAACTTTTCGAAATAGTCGGCGAGCAGGGCGTCCACGTCGAGGTCGGCGTTCCAGCAAAGCTTGGCGGCGACGTAGTAGTTGAGGCCGAGGCGGTGCCAGAGATTATCGCTGAGCTGCGTGTAGAACCCCTCCACGCCGCGATCGCGGTAATAGGGGATGTCGCTGCGCATCGTGTGCACCAGGGGCCAGGGGAGGTTCGCCCGACCCATCCCGCCGATCGAGTAATACTCGTAGATGAACAGGTGCGGCGACAGTTTGAGCCACTGGTCGAGAATCTTGCAGAACTCCTGGTTCGGCTGGAACTCGGGCTTGGGTTGATACGTCTGGCCGGCAACGCACCCATCCCCGCCGAGCGGGTGATTGTGGCAGAAGTAAAGGTGGCAGAGCTGGAAGAAGAGATTGCTCTCGGGGCGGTAGTCTTCGTCGAGCGGCGGGCGGGCGTACATCGCGTAGGCGCCCACCTTGATGAGCACCCGGGGATGTTTCTGCTTGACGCGGCGCGCGACCTCGTTGTTGAAGATCGCCAGCCGCCGCGAGTATCTGGCGAACCAGTCGCGTCCGGGCTCGTCGAGGGCCGTGCAGTCGCCGCACTCGCAAAAGCCGCCGCCGTCGTTCGGCGAGAGCGTGATAATTTCGATTTCCGGATCGGCGTCGAGAACCGCAACCATGTTCTCGGCCACGGTCCGGATGACCTCGGGATTCGCCGTGCAGAGTTGGTTGCCGTGGCTCCTGCTGTCGGTGACCGCGCGTTTGCCGCCGACCTCGGCGAAGTACTCCGGGTGCTCGGCGTAGTATTTTTCCGGTGGGATCAGCTCGATGAAGGTGTGGAAGTGCCATTTCCAGTTGATGCCCACGCGCCGCTCTCCAGCCGTCACGTAGGCATTCATCCGCTGGCGCAGCGGCCATTGGCCGTTTCCGACCCAGCGGACGCGGAAGGAAGGCTTGAAGGCCAGGTCCACCTGGCCCATTGTCAGCGATGGCTGCCTCGGCACATGTTCGCCGATCTGGCCGGGCATGAACCAGCGGACGCCATAATAACGCTCGAGCAGCTCGTAGACGCCGAAGAGCGTGCCGAGATCGTTTCTGCCAATCACGACCAGCCCGCCGGGCACGGACCGCAGCACGAATCCGTCGCGACCCAAGGCCTGCTCATCGGTCTGGAGGCCAAGCTGCTTGGCTTTCTCGGTGTTTCCGAGGAACAAGCCGAACACCTGTCGATCGGCCCGCGACTCGCCGGCGATCGGCAGTCTGGCCGCGGAGATCTCTTCGAGATAGGCCTGCAATTCCGACGCGGCGTACTGTTCCAGGAAGGTCGGCTTCTCTGGAGTGACAATCTGCGCGAGAGCCTGGCCGGCCGCGGCGATCGGCACAAACGGCGCGCCGGCTTGTTCGTAGAGTTGCGCGGCAGACGCGCTGGCGGCGAGCGCCGCACCGATCACGATCACTGAAAGGAATCGCATTTGCCGATCCTCCTGTTGACGGATGGGTTGACTGGGGGGCCCGTTCGCGACAACGCACCATCCTAACCCGACGCGTAAGCGAGGCCAACCCTGACCCGACGCGTGGGATGGTGAAAACCGGAGGACGGACTGGTTGCCGGTGTTGTTCCGGGGGGCGGCGGTAGCTGTCAACCTTGCGCTCCATCCGGGCGAGCCGGATGGGGGCGAACGCACTGGTTGGGGCTTGGGCGGCGGGGGGCGGTAGCTGTCAACCTTGCGCTCCATCCGGACGAGCCGGGTGGGGGCGAACGCACTGGGTTATGGGGGGCTTGGGCGGGGGGCGGTAGCTGTCAACCTTGCGCTCCATCCGGGCGAGCCGGATGGGGGCGAACGCACTGGGCTTTGGGGGACTTGGGCGGGGGGCGGTAGCTATCAACCTTGCGCTCAATCCGGGCGAGCCGGATGGGG
>JAMOAF010000554.1 GCA_023621895.1 Planctomycetota bacterium | reverse complement strand
CGATCCTCTTTCCGAAAGCATCCCACGATGTTCAAGCTAAGGGAACACCAGCGGCGGATTTCAACGACCGCCGGGAATAGTTCCGCAAAACGAAGCGTGGACCTTTCGCCATGCCAGATTAGACGTACGTCTCCTCAAGCAACGCGGCGGCGGTTTCGTCCAGCAATTCGCGGCGGCGCAGGTCCTCGAAGCGGGCCAGCAAGTCCTCCACTCCCAGCCGCTGCTTGTCAGCGCCCGCGAATTGCCAGGCCACCGCGCCTTTGTGCATCATCACGAGCCGATCGCCAAGGTGAACGGCCTGCGACATGGAATGCGTGACCATCAGCGTGGTGAGCTTGTGGCGATTGACAATCGCTTCGGTGACGCGGAGCACCTGATCGGCGCTCTTCGGGTCCAGCGCGGCGGTGTGCTCGTCCAGCAGCAACAGGGCCGGCTTCAGCCACGTGGCCATGAGCAGCGTCAGGGCCTGGCGTTGGCCGCCGGAGAGACTGCCGATGGCGTTGCCGAGCCGGTCTTCCAGGCCCATCTCGAGCTGCCTGACCTGTTCGCGGAGTTCGCTCATCAACCGCCCGGGAATCGCCCATCCCAGCCGGCGAGGCAGGCCGCGGCGCGCGGCGAGCGCGAGGTTCTCCGCAACGGACATGCTCGGCGCGGAGCCCGTGAAGGGATTCTGAAACACCCGGCCGATCAATCGGGCGCGGCGATGCTCCGGCCATCGCGTGACGTTGTGCCCTGCCAGGTGGATCTCGCCCTCGTCCAACCGGAAGCAGCCGGCGATGGCGTTGAGCAGCGTCGATTTGCCCGATCCATTGCCGCCGACAATGACCAGGAAAGACCCCTCGGAGAGTTCGAGATTGACGCCGCCCAGGGCGCGGACTTCATTGACGGTGCCGGCGTGGAAAGTCTTGCGCAGGTTGCATGCGGTGAGCATGGCGAGTCTCTCCGATCAGCTTCGCGGCTGGGCGAGGGCCGCGGATCGTTTCCCGCGTTGCAGCAGTTGCGGCAGCACCAACGCGGCAAACACGAACAGGGCCGTGACCAGCTTGAGGTCGTTCGGATTGAGTCCCCAACGCAGCGCAATCGCCACCAGCAACCGGAACAGCACCGAGCCGGCGACGGCCCCGTAAATCGCCAGGCCCAAGCTCCGCGACCCGGTCAGCGATTCGCCGATGATCACGCTGGCCAGTCCCCAGACCATCATGCCGATGCCCATCTGCGCGTCGGCAAAGCCTTGATACTGGGCCAACAGCGCCCCCGAGAGGGCCGTCAGCCCGTTGGCCAAGGCAAGCCCCAGAACGCGATAGCGTTCCACGTTGACGCCCAGGGCGCGGATCATCTGCGGGTTGTCGCCGGCGGCCCGCATGGCCGTCCCCAACTCGGTGCGGAAGAACCAATAGAGCCCCAGGCCGGCGGCCACGCTGATCCCCAGCGCGCCCAGCAGCGTCACCACGTCCCGAATGCTGACCAGCCAGCCCAGCAGGTTGACTTCCGGCTCTCCGAACCACCTCTCCCCCAACCGTTCGGCCCATGTCGTGAAACTCGTTCCGGACAACAGGGGCACGTTGCTCTTGCCCATCACGTGCAGGTTCACCGAGTACAGAGCCGTCATGACCAGAATGCCCGACAGCAGAGCATTGATCCGGAACCTGGCCTGGAGGATGCCGGTGACAGCGCCCGCGGCCAGGCCGCCGGCGAAGCCCGCGAGCGTGGCGAGCAGCGGATTGACTCCGCGAACGATCAGCACGGCGCAAATCGACGCCCCGAGCGTGATCGAGCCGTCGGTGGTGATGTCGGCGATGTCGAACACGCGGTAGCTGATGTAGACGCCCAACGCCAGCAACGACAGGATCAGCCCGATGGTCAGTGCGCCGAGTAAGAGGGTCATGTCTGTTTTGAGGTGAGAGTCTGAACCGGGATCATTCCCATTTGATCGTCTCTTTGAGAGCAGCATTCTCTTCGGGACGCCTTGCCGGTGAAGCTTCGATCGGCGCGCACCAGCACGCGCCGCGCAGGAAACGGCTCTCGCCGGCGCCGCTCGCCGGCCGCCAGTCATTCAACAAATGGAGCAGGTCCAGCACCCGCTCGCTCTCGAACAACGTCTGCACGGTGTCCGCCAGTTCGACGCGGCCCCTGCGGAGCGGGCGGTAGGGAAACGCCGCCGCGTGAAAGTGGCCGTAAAGCTCGCCGGAGGGAACCATCCGCTTGAGCAGAGGCAGGCTCGCTCCGCGCGCGGCCCTGGCTGCCAGGCCGACGATCAGGCTGGTGGTGTTCGTCAGGGCCGCTTCGGCCGTGAAACTCAGCCAATTGCGGACGTCTGGAAAGGCAAAAATGCGACAAGCCTGATCCGGCGCCGGGCGGCCGGGCGGTCTTTGCAGCGCAGCACCGACCAGAGCCGCCGTTTCCGCAACCATCACCAGGCCGGCCGCGTCGCTGCCGACCGTGTCCAGGCAGGTTCGCACCACCGCGCTCAAGGGCACGCTGGCCTGCTCCGGGCCCTTGTCGAACCGTAGCAGGCGCCCGAAAAGGCCGCGTCCCACCAGGCCGTAGGCAACTTGCACCGTCGGCGTCAGCGAGCCCCGCAGCAGCATGTAGTCGGGCTTGTGCGTGCCGTCGGCGGGCTGGCAGACGGCAGCGCCGCCGGCGGCCAGGAACTCGCCCAAATGTTCGCCGGCGGACGCGCCGCAGGCGCCCAGAATGCCCAAGCCGAGCCCCAGTGCCTGGACGGGAAACTCGACCGGCGTACACGACGACGGCGACTCGCCGCCCGCCAGCCACGCCGCCGAGTCGCCGGGCCAATCGACCACCAGCGCGGCGTTCGGGTCCAGGTCGTAGACTTCCGCCGTCATGCCGGGTTGCGCCAGCGCGATCCGGCCCGAAGACTCCTCGGCGGCCGGCGGGGGGGCCGCCGGGCCGGTTTCGATCAGCAGGAAGTTGCTCAGTCCCGACAACTTGAACACGCTCCGCACGCTTTCCGAGGCGTTGCTCACGGCCAATCGCCCGTGGATGGCCTTGAGCTGCCGCGCGTACATCACGACGATGCCGATGCCTGCCGAGCTGATGTAATTCACCTCGGCCATGTCGAGCGTCAGCTCGTGGTGGCCCTCGCGGATGCAGTCGGCCAGCGCGCGCCCCACGTGGTCGCTCCAGATCGCATCCAGGCGGCCCTTCAGCTTGAGCTCGACGTGATCGGCAGTAGCCGTGCGAGTAATTTCCATACGCGAAGAGGGTTCAACGTCCGGGATTGTCGGGTACGGGCCGTGCTTCCCGCAACAGCGCCGCGGGGATGCTCAGCCGGCACTGCTGGGCGTTTTTCAGGTTCACAAGTTTCTGCAACCGGGTCGGCGGCGAGAAGGGGATTCGCTCCGGGCGCTCGCCGCGCATCACCCGCACGGCCTTGAGCGCCGTTTCCTGCCCCGCGTCGTAATAGTCCCGCGCCACCGCCAGGACGGCGCCCTGCTCGACGCCAGAGCTCAGAAAGCTGAACACCGGCAGCCGCGCCTGGGCCGCGGCACGGGCGATGGTCGGAAAGCCCGCGGCGCTGAGGTTGTCCACGATCTGGACCACGGCGTCGAGCCGCCGGCTGCACAAGGAAAGGGCGGCATCCGGCAACTCGCCGGCATTGTTGGCGGGGACCGTTTCCACGGTCAAACCGCAACGGCCAGCCTCCCGCACAAACGTGTCCTTGTTCGTCACCGAGTTGACCTCGGCCGGGCAGAACAGCGTGCCGACCCGCTTGATCTGCGGGAAATGGGTGCCAACGAGTTCCGCCAATTCGCGGTAGGGCGCCAGGGTGTAAACACCCGTTATATTCGGCAAGTGGTCCGTATCGGATTTGCCCGCGCCGACGGTGAACGGATCGGCCACCACCGTGAACAGAAGCGGGGTTTCTCGGACCTTCTGCAAGGCAATCTGCAATGTCGGAGTGCTGAAGACCACGTAGAGATCGGTTCCTGCGGTCCGGGCGGAATCGAAGAGCGATCCCAACGTGGCCATATCGCCCTCGGCGCTGAGCGCCTTGATCGTGAAGTCCCTGCCTTCCGCTAGTCCCGCTTCCTTCAGCCCGTCGCGGAATCCGCGCATCGCGTCCTCCACGATGATCGACTCCGAATAAGACACCTCTTGGATTCGCCACCTCTTCGCCAGCGGCTGCCGGGCCGCGGACGCGGCGCGCGCGGCCGGCTCGGCGGCGCTCGTCTCCATGGCCGGTACGGCGGGCGGAGATTTAATGCCGTGCGTGGCCGCGCCTTTCTCGATCTGTCCATCCTCGCCAATGATCAGGTCGGCACGAGCCACCAGATCGTCGGGAAAACGCCACGGGTCGCGCATTTTCTTCAGGATCTGTCTGTTCAACATCACGCGTTCGGGCATGAAGTTGATGATCGTGACCGTGGCGGGGTCCTGCCCGTCGAGGATCGATGCGGCCAGGCTGCCGGTGCGATGGCCCACCTCCCGGTAATTCGCCCCCAAATCGAACAGCGTGCCGTCGCGCACCTGGCCGGTCGTGTTGGAGAACACGGGAATCCTGGCTTTCAGCGCCGTCTCGTAGAGGGCGATGGTGGCGCTGGCCACGGTGACGTCCGCGCCCGTCCAAAAGGCTTGCACCCCGCGAGCCACGAGCGAGTCGGCGGCTTCGCGAACATCCTTGCTCTGATCCACCGTCGCCTCGAGGAGCTCGAGGCCGAGCGCGCGGCACACTTCGCGGGCCTTCAACGTGCAGGCTTCGGAGTTGCTCTCGGTGGGGTTCCAGACCACGCCGATCGTCTTCAGGTCGGGCCAAAGCCGCTGCGCTTCGCGCAAAATCTGCTCTACCGGCTGGAAGGTCCCGATGCCCGCCAGCCACGGAGGCTTTTCCGTCGAATCCATCCGCCGGATACCGACCCCCGCGCCGACCGGGTCGGTCACGCCGCCGAACACGTGAACGGCGCGGCCATCTCTGTTGGCGTTGGCCACGCACTGTAGAGACAGCGTGCTGATCGTGATCACCATGTCGAAACTGCCATTGGCCACTTGCGTGGCGATGGCGTTGGCGGTGGGCAGGTCCCCCTCGGCGCTGAACCGCCGCAGCGCGAGCCGCTCGCCGTCGCGGTATCCCGCGGCGGCCAATTGCTCCAGGACGCCGGCTTCGAGCTCATCCAGCAGCGGGTTGGACGAGTGTTTCAGAATCGCGACCCGCCATCGGGAGGCGCCACCATTTCCCGCGCTCCGCGCGCCCTCGCGCGAATGGAGGTCCGATAGCACCAGCGTCAGCGCCCCCGCGCTCAGCAGGACCAAGGACAGCAGAACACGTTTGAAATTCTGCAGCATGGTGCGGTCAAAAAGGGATCGGCGGCGGCAACTCGTCTGGTGCGACTGCCCGCAACTGGCAGGCAAGGATGCCGCCACCGCTCGGGCCAGTCGAGATTTTCATGCCGCGCGGCCGCTGCTGCAACCCCGACCGCCTCCCGAGGGGGGGCTTTCCTGTTCTTTCGAAACGAGCGACCCCGATCGGTTAGCCGTGGGTCCTCCACCGCCCATTTTCTCCGCCGGCAAGGTGTGCTATAAGGTCCGTTGGCCGTCTGTACCTGATGCCGATCGGAAGCCCCGTAATTGTTCGCGGGGACTGTCGTGTTTTTCGCGGCCAGGAGCGATCTCGATGGCTGGAGGGGCTTGCATGCCGCGGAAATGGGACTGTTCCCCTGGACCAGCCACCAACCAACTGCCTAAAAGGTCTCCCCCATGCAACTCGAGAATGAACGCCGCGGCGGATCCCTCGTTGTGCGCGTGAAAGGACGTCTCGACGCAGCCACGACCCCCGCCTTCGAAGCCCACTGCCAGCAAGCCCTCGCCGAGGGCGAGCGGAACCTGATCCTCGATTTCGGCCCCCTGGAGTATATCAGCAGCGCCGGATTGCGAGGCGTCCTGGCAACGGCCAAGGCGGCGGGAGCGGCCGGCGGTGAGTTCACCCTGGCTAACGCCCGAGGGCTCGTCCGGGAAGTGCTCGACATCTCCGGCTTCCTGCGAATGTTCCGCGTCGTCGACTCTCTCGACACGCCAGACGCCAAGGCTTGAGGAGCGATCGTGGAACGACTCCGGCTACCGGCAGAACTCCCTTCGCTCACCGGTTTTCGTGAGTTCGTGGATCGTTCCGCCGCGGCGGCCGGCGCCGGGCCCGAATTGCTGCTGAAGATAGAGCTCGTCCTCGAGGAGTTGCTCGTCAACCACGTGATGCACGCGTACGGCTCCGGCAAAGGAGACTCCGAAGTGGCCTGTTATTGCCGGGCGCCGGGATGGTTCTGCCTTGAAGTGGTCGACGAGGCCGCGCCCTTTGATCCGCTCCGGCACGCTCCTCCCGACCTGACGCTTGCCCCGGAGAATCGCCCTATAGGCGGCCTGGGAATTCACATGGTCCGCTCGCTGGCCGACCAGATCAGCTACCGCCGCGAGGCGGCCAGGAATGTGCTCACTGTTTGTTTCGCGCTTTGCCCGGGCGGCCCGTCCGCAACGAGCGGCAAGCGCGGGAAATGATTCGAGGTTCTTCATACACCGGAAAGGCACAGCATATGGCCAAAGCCAGGAACGGTGCGGAACTGCTCGTCGAGTGTCTGGAAGCGCAAGGGGTCAAGTACATCTTCGGCATCCCCGGCGCGAAGGTGGACACGATTTTCGACGTGCTGGCCGACCACGGCCCAAGACTGGTGCTCTGTCGCCATGAGCAGAACGCCGCCTTCATGGCGGGCATGTATGGCCTGCTCAGCGGCACGCCGGGCGTCTGCCTGGTCACGTCGGGTCCGGGAGTCACGAACCTGGCGACGGGCCTGTCGACGGCCACGTACGACGGCTACCCGCTGGTGGCCCTGGGCGGAAACGTGCGCCGCGGCATGCGCCACATCAAGACCCATCAGAGCCTCGACAACGTCGGCGTCATGAAGGCCGTCACCAAGCACTCCGTCGAAATCTACGACGGCGACAGCATTCCCGAAGCCGTGGTCAACGCCTTCCTCGCCAGCAGCGAGCCGCCCCTGGGGGCAACGTTCATCAGCCTGCCGCAGGACGTGCTCATGGGCCCGGTCGAAGCCGCGCCCCTTGCGCCGGTGGCGCCCTACGCGCACGGCATGGCGGGAGCTGACGCCACTGAAGAGGTCGCGCGGCGCATCAACACTGCCCGGCTGCCCGTGATCTTCGCGGGCATGTTTGCCAGCCGGCCCGACGTGACGGCCGCCCTGCGCGACCTCGTCCGCGGCTACCCCCTGCCCGTGGTCAACACGTATCAAGCCGCCGGCGTGGTCTCGCGCGATCTGTTCAACTGCTACGCGGGTAGCCTGGGCATTTTTCGTAACCAGCCGGGAGACAGACTCCTGAAGCAGGCCGACGTGGTCTTGACCGTCGGCTTCGACCCCGCCGAATATGATCCCGAGGTGTGGAACAAGGGCCGCAGCGGCGCGCTGATCGACATTGCCGAACAGCGGCCGGCGATCGATCGGCACTTTCAGCCCGCCCTGGAATTGATCGGCGACATGGCCGCCAATCTCCGCGCACTCGCCGGGCAACTCGCCCCGCGCAGCGACGATCCCACCGCCACCCCCCTGGTTCTGGAAGTCCAGGATGCCTTGCTGACGGCCAAAGTCGAGGGCGTCCGCGAGACCGGGTTCCCGATTCACCCCCTGCGCCTGATCTACGAATTGCGGCGACTGATCGGCGACGACGTCACCGTGCTCTGCGACATCGGTTCCATCTATGTCTGGATGGCGCGCTACTTCCAGGCCTATGAACCGTACCGGCTCCTGTTCAGCAACGGCCAGCAGACGTTGGGCGTGGCCTTGCCCTGGGCCATCGCCGCGTGCCTGGCACGGCCGGGTGAAAAGGTCGTTTCCATGTCCGGCGACGGCGGGTTCTTGTTCAGCGCCATGGAATTGGAGACCGCGGTGCGGCAGAAGTGCAATTTCACGCACCTGGTCTGGTGCGACGGTTCCTACGACATGGTCAAAATCCAACAGGTGCTGAAATACCATCGGCCCTTCGGCGTCGATTTCGGACCCGTCGATATCGTCAAGTACGCCGAAGCGTTCGGCGCTGCCGGGCTGCGCATCCACAGCGCCGACCAGATCGCCCCCGTGCTCGAACAAGCCCTGAACACCCCGGGGCCGGTGCTTGTGGAGGTGCCGATCGACTACCGCCACAACCAGGACCTGTGCGCGATCGTCAGCGAACACGCCACTTCCTGAGTCAGTTCTCCGCCTGATGCAAGTCCTTGCGAGTGTCCCGCCGAAAATCCCAGGTCAGGTAATCCAGGCTCAACGGCAAGTCGAGTTCCAGGCGATTGATGAACTGCACGCCGGCGCGGATTTTTCGCGGCCGGCATTCCAGGAGATGGCCTCCGGAGCGAAAATCGGCCGAGAGAAAATGCAGATGCAGCCCGGGAACGCTCAGCGAAGCCATGAAGC